>JAHIPG010000250.1 GCA_018894775.1 Nanobdellota archaeon | reverse complement strand
CTTATTCGGGTAATAAGCACTTTTGTTTAGAAGAAGGTTCTACTACCATCACTACATCTGCGTGCTGATACAGGAGATGCATGAGATGGGTGTAGTACCCATCAGCTATAACTTATCTTGAGTTGGCCTATACATCATTAGATATCTTACAAGATGTAAGAAACCAATAACAAATATAATTTGCCCTATAATGAGGGATATTGCAGCCAATGTCGTGAAGTACCAGGGATTGATGTACTTTACTGCCGTATATCCTCCAATTGCTACAAGTGCCATACCTGACATGAAGAGCAGGGCTGCTAAAATAAAAAATTTGCTAGACTCAAATAGTTTTATTTCAATATCTTGGTGCTTTTTCTTTTCAAATATGCCTCCCAACAATGTAAAACCTGCCATCGTCAGAGAATATCCAATAAACTGATAGATATAAGTTACATCATTGTTTTCCATACTTGAAACCATGAACCTCAGTAAACCCATCCCTATGAAAACTATTGCTACGAAATATATGTAGTACTCTATGAAACGTATGTAGTACTTCCGTAACTTTTTTCGTTCGAGTTTCATAATTCAAATTAGAAAACAGAATAGAAAAGAGAGACCCATATAAGATACTGTGCCATAACATCTGCGTGCTGATAAAGAAGACCTATGACCGGATTGTTGTAACTGATGGGATGCTACCTTTGGTTGAGAGCTATGATATTAACAAGCTGACGAGCTATAACTACAGCTTCCAGGTTGAGATGAGTGATCACTATCCAGTTCATGTGGTTCTGGAGATTATGGATATTTAGGTTATGGAAGTGTCTGCTAAATTCATTTCATCGATAATTCCTTGTATTTTGTCTCCCAACATTAGAACTAACGCATACAGGGGGTAATACTGCTCCACTAAATCTCTCTCTTTCACCTCATGCCAATGGTACTTACCTACCCTCGTAGTCTTTGAATGCATAAATTTATTTCTTGTCTTTATTGCACTAACTACAAGTTTAATCTCTGAGGGTTTTAACATAAGATTATCAGGGAAGAGAACCGGTAGTGTCTTAACGAGCTGGGTCAAACCCAGTTCTCTGGCGAAATCATCTATAATTCTCTCAATATAGCTTGGTGTTAACAGTGACTTTTCGTTCTCTTCTTCAAGCGAATTTTTAATCTGGTGAACTCTCTCTTCAAATTCAAACTTCATAATCAACCATAAAGCATTTTCGAGGGCAGTTACTGCTTGAATCAAGGCAATTCTCAAATCCGTTCTTTCGTTAGACTTTGCTTCAAACAAAAAATCATAAAATAATATATTGTCTAAGTATCTGTTCAGAACTTCTTGTACCTTCTGCATTTGCTCTTTACTAACTGGTTTTTCCAGACCACTCCACCGACCCACATTATCTCCAGAGGGGGGCACATAATCCATAATCTCCTCAACTTTATCCTTAGAAAATGAAAAATCGGTGTGGGCTATGACAGTATACTCAACACACAAAACCCCCCCCATTAATAACTCATATTCAGAGATCTTATGGATCTTCTCACCGCTAAAAATCTCATCTGTAACAGCATTGCACGCAACAAGAAGCCTATTCAGTGGAATGCTTGGTTTGGAGATAATTGACATTGTAGGATCCTGACCCTTTCCTGTCTTTATCAACTCAACTACCTTACTAAATTTATTTTTATCTATCGGTGGGTTTTTAAAATGAATAAGTATTTTTGATGCTAAAGGAGCAAATCCTTTATTTTTACGTACTAGGCTTCTTAATTCTTCAGGAGAGAGTTCATTTGGAATCTCATTGTATATCCAAATATCAACGATATTTCCTTCAAAAGAGCAATCATATTTAATAATTTTTCCAGTATTGATCCTAAAAGGAAGATAACATACATAAGCAACGCTTATCTCTTTAGTGTTTCTTGGGATTGGGGGTGAACGATCTTTGAGATAATTGCGCATATCTACCATGTAGGACATATTACTCTCACCTATTATTTTACTTACTTCTTTACCCCCTGAAATAATCCTTACTTATGTCCAAGACCTTCTGTATCTCCCTCGACAAATCATGCAGAGTGTACCCAGAGGCGAACGCCGCACCGAACCCGAGGTTCTGGTCCACCATCTTGTCAATAACAAGCAATGTAGTGATAAGACCAATATCAAGCCACATAAAGCAGACACGAGATACTTCCCTATTTTGGGCTTCCAAAGGTTCTTGTGTTTTTATGACATAGTTGGCATAGGATTTTGCAATTGCCTAACCCCTCTCCATCCCCTTGAATCTTATGGTGTGCTTCCCATCCCTCTGGGTCATCACCTCTATCACTCCATATAAGTGGCTTATTACATCTTTCGCCATGCCCACAAGAAGACATTTCACATTCACATTTTTCATCTGCCCTATCCCATGCATCCTTAACTATTTGTTCTGGAAAATCCATTTATATCACCTCGTTGGGTGAAGAATCAGCACATATAGCCTACAATTCACCCACTGTATAACATATTACATATTCTTTTTTATAAGGCAATTGCCAATTCTTTGAACTTTAACCGATATCTATCGCCATTTTAGGTGTAAGAATACCTCTAAAAAGGTGGGAACTATCCTCAAAAAGGTGGGGACTTATTTCATAAAGGTGTAGGATTCTAAAAAGCTGCAAACCAGCTTAAAGCGAAAGGTATTTAAGTCCAACACGCCCCCTCCAAATCTGAGAAGAAGTTATGGTGCCGTTAATGGGGGTTCGAACCCCGTTGTTCCCATGGCTAGGGGGGATATGTATATCTCTGAGAATGGAAACGATTTCTTAGAGAATACAAACTCCCTCGAAATTCTATTTTAAAGACCCATACAATGAAGAAGTTCGTTTAATAGTCGTTAGGCGACATATTTTCATGCTTTTTTTGAATAAATGATGAGGGGAAATATGGAGTTTTCTCCGCTACAAAACCGTTTATAACTTATTTATTCCCTATATTTACTATTAACTTAACAGAAAATAATATGGCATATACAAAAATAATTTTCGTGGCTTTTGCTATTGAAGATGAGAGACAGAGGGATCTTCTCAAAGGACAATCCTTAAATACGAGCTCGCCGTTCGAGTACGTCGATATGTCCGTGAAAGAGCCATACGATTCCGAGTGGAAGGCGCGTGTCAGCACTCGTATCCGACGCTCAGATGGTATTATTGCGTTTGTTAGTAAGAACTCCTTAACTTCAAGCGGCCAGAAATGGGAAATTGAATGTGCAAGAAGAGAAAAGAAAAAAGTTCTCGGTGTTTGGGCATACACAAACGACCGAACAAATCTACCCCGTGTTAATACTGTGGTGTGGAGATGGGCCGCAATTGAGAAGTTTATAGATATGCTTTAATTCATAAAAATAACTACTATGCAAAGAAAGGCACTTATTGTAGGTATTGATTACTACGAGCACTGCGAGTTGCTTTTTGGTTGTGTCAATGATGCACATAACGTCAAATCAATACTGGAACGCCACGACGGTGGTTTAATTAACTTTGATTGTGAGTTACTCACAGGCACCAGCTCAAACGATGGTGTAAATAGAGGTAATCTCAAAGATAATATTAAAGAATTATTCAAAACAGATGCAGAAATTGCATTGTTCTATTTTGCTGGACACGGTCATATCGAGGCAACTGGCGGATATATACTTACAACAGATTCAAAACGTGGCGATGAGGGCGTTTCTTTGTCTGATATTCTAACATTTGCGAACGCATCACCAGCTGCAAATAAAATTATCGTACTGGATAGCTGTCATTCAGGTATTGCAGGAACTGCACCGACAGATAGTCAGTTAACGG
>JAHIPG010000249.1 GCA_018894775.1 Nanobdellota archaeon | reverse complement strand
TTAGAACTGTAAATAATTTCAACTTCATCGTAACCACTTTTATGGATTGCAGATAAAGTCCATTTAATGACTTGAGTATCCAAATCACTAATATCTATCTTTATTTTACTTGCAGAATAATCTTTCTTTGTAGAGATAATAATATTTTGATTCCCCTCTTCCAATTCCAACTCATCACCTTTCTTAATACCAAATTTCTTAACCCATGGGGCAGGCAGAGAAACTAACATCGTCTTCCCAGCCATCTGAATTACTTTTCTTTTCATATTATTCTTTCAACCTCTTAATCAAACTACTCTCAGAAAGAAGACTCTCTTTACCAGATATCATGTCTCTTAATTTAAACTTCTTAGCCTTAAGCTCCTTCTTGCCAATAAATACGACAAAAGGAATATCTAAACTATTAGCATAATCAAGATTCTTGCTGATACCTCTGCCCATGATATCAACCTCAGCATTTATTCCCTGCTTTCTAAGATTATCCGCAAGCTTAATAGATTCCTTCTCAGCCTTGATAGGAATAACAAAGACTTTCGTAACTGTCTTCTTAGCCTTAAGCTTATTGCTAGCCTTCAAAGCATCGATAATTGTATCAACACCAAAAGCTATCCCGACAGCAGGCATATCAGCATTACCAATAAGACCGCCGATCATATTATCATAACGTCCGCCACCAGCCAAAGAAGAACGCATAACAGACTCATCCTGAGTGAATGCCTCAAAAACAGTCCCAGTATAATAATCCAAACCTCTTGCTAAAGATATCTTAAAAATAAGATCCTTATTCTTGACATACTTAAAAATCTGTTCCAACTCATCCAGACCATCATAACCCTTATCACTCTTTATGATCTTTCTAAGATTTGATATCTTCTCAGCATTATTACCTTCCATACCAAAAATATCCAATAACTGCTTGATCTGCTTGTCATATAATCCCTTTTGCTTGAGCTCTTTCTTAACATCCTCTAAAGGAACCTTCTTCAGCTTATCAATAACAATTATTACATTATTACGCTCCTTCTCAGGAATCTCTAAACTTTCCATAATACCATCAAGAATCTTCCTATTGTTAATCTCTATAAAAGTCTTAAGGCCAATACTCTTGAAAAACTCAAAAGTAAGCTTTACACACTCAGAATCAGCAAGCATACTCTTAGAACCAACAATATCCACATCACACTGCCAAAACTCCCTGTAACGCCCTAACTTGATTGGGCCATCTCTGAAAGCTAAGCCAATCTGATAACGCTTGAAAGGAAGCTTAATAGTAGGATTCATAGCAACAAAACGGGCTAAAGGAACAGTCAAATCATACCTTAAGCCTAAATTCCTTCCACCCTGATCAGAAAGCTTGAAAATCTCTTTTGTAATCTCAGAGCCACCAGTATACTTAGCAGTCAAAGTCTCTATCCTCTCCAATATAGGGGTCTCTAAAGGTGAAAAACCATAAAGCTTAAAAACAGTCTTCAGACTATCCAAAATCTCCTGCTTCACGATCTCCTCCTGCGGAGGAACATCCTTAGTGCCTTTGGCTCTTTCGATTTTCATAGTCTATAAATGGGAAATAGGTTTTAAATAGTTTTTGAATTGTGTTACATTTTTGTAATATGTATAACATTTTTGTAACATAGAATCACAGATGCTTAACACAATTGAAACAGACCAAGTTGACATTACCATCTTTATCAACATCAACCTCTGAAACAGCAGTATTCTCATACTTCACAAGACTTTCAAAAGATTCCTCTAAACTCCTACCAAGAATTATGCCTACTAATATAGTGATAGAAGAACCATGAGAAACTATAATTATTGTTTCATCTGAGTTAGTCTCTAAGATTTGATTATAGAAATCAGATAACCTTTCACCCACTTCAACAATACTTTCACCTTGCTCAGGCTTGCCATTAATACCAAGTTCTTGAAGATTAGCAATCTTATAACTTTCTGCTCTCCCCATACCAGTCATAATACCATAATCCCTCTCTCTGATACGCTCATCCTCTATGAACTGAGCATCCTGATGGAATTTAGCAATCTCTTTTGCAGTATCTTTTGCTCTTGCAAGATCACTGGTGAATATTTTGATTACATTAATATCTTTGAGCCTTTCAGCAACTAACTTAGCTTGTTTTATCCCCTCTTCAGAAAGAGTTCCAGATATATGGCCCTGCATGATGTTATTCTTATTCTCAACAGTCTCCCCATGCCTTACTAAGATTAGTTCCATGATTTAGAAAAAAAGATTTTTCTTTTAAATGGTTTTCGGATAGGTTTGAGTTCCTTACGTCTTATTTTTATCTTGGAGTTTTTTCTTTTTTTCTGATTTAGAAAGATAGTTTTTTCTTGTTATTACTGAACGACCCAATTCTTTTTCAGCATCTTTTCTAGCATTTCCTGCTACATTTCCGCCTCTTTTAGCAACTTCTTTATTTTGACTAAAAGTTTCTGGTTTTTCTTTTTGTGAAAGTTCTGTTGTCATACGTTCGCTCAACATTGAAAAAATTAATTCCAAATCATTCATGTGATCTCTTAGATTATCTTTTGATTGTTTTGGTAAGCTTTTATATTGTTTATATTCGGTTGGAGTCATTCCAAACGTCGCTTTAGAGATTTCTGCTGTAAGGATTGCAAAATCTTTTTGTTCTTCGATGCCCCTTTCTTTCCATTCATCAGTCAGATTTTGTCTTATAGCAATACCTCTTAACCGTTTGTCAATCCAATCTTTAGGATAACCTTTTGCAGAGTAAATTTCTTTCATCCTTGCTTGTGCTAATTCTGGGTTTTCTATTTCATCAATTCGTTCTTTTCCTACCGTTGCAAGCCATCTTTTGAAAGGTTCAGCATTTTTACTTGGAATTGACTGAATAAGACGAAAAACATCCTTTGTGTTTCCTGCAAGAACTGTTCTTTTTTTACCTGTTTCAGTTAACATTTCTACATGGGGACAATTTGTCCCTATGTATATTCCAAGTTCTGCATCTCTCTTACGCATTTTTTTTAAATAATCAGTAGGATTAGCACTATCTGTTAAAGCTTTTACAATATCAACTAAAGAATAATACCATTCGTCCTTAAACCAAGTTCTTCGGATCTTCTTACTCTGAAACACAACTAATGCTTTATCTGAATGATTTATTTTTGAACCTTCTTTTTCCTTTTTTGGTGTAACTATCATTTCTGTAATTGTATATACAGCCTTGTTTATTAATATTTCTCCTTTTTTTGGAAGAAAATCCGAAATCTGCCCCAAATTCGGATAAGCTTAAATAAAATTATCACTTAGAAAAATATATGGTAAAGAACACAGACCTACATACACACAGCCACTATTCTGACGGGCAACTATCACCAACACAACTGGTTAAGTTAGCAAAGAAAAGAGGAGTTATGAATCTGTCTTTAACTGATCACAATTCTGTCAGAGGTGTTAATGAAGCATTGATAGCAGGAAAGAAGTTGGGTGTAAATGTTATTCCGGGTGTAGAGATAGAAGTTGAGACAGGAGAAATATTGGGATATTTTATTGATATAAATGATAAAGCTTTAAGGAAACTATTAAGAGATAACAGAGAGAAAACAAAAACAAGGGTTCTTGACTGGTGTAATAGATTAAGGAAAGCAGGATATCCAATAACACTTACTGAGTTAAAGAAAAACTTCTCAAAAGCAAGAGAAAACCTGAACGGATTTTATGTTCTATATACTCTGTATAAGAAAGGTTATGGCAAACCATTGAAATTA
>JAHIPG010000248.1 GCA_018894775.1 Nanobdellota archaeon | reverse complement strand
TCTCACCCAAAGCTATGATTACGGCATTTATCAGGTTTCCGGCAATCTTGATGTTCAAAATGCAGAAATTGATAATTCTGCAATTGGTATTCAGCAGAACGCTGGAATTGTGAGTGTTAATCAATCAAGCGTGCATGATAACTTATCATACGGCGCCTATGTTTCTGGTTTGACCATAATGAACGCCCAAAACAACTTCTGGGGAGATTCTACCGGTCCTTACCACCCAATCCTCAATCCTGGGGGTTTTGGTAACCCAGTAAGCGATAATGTTCTTTTTATACCGTGGTTACAGACGGATCCGACCAAAGAAAAACCCTTCGTTTCCAACCTCAACCAATTCAAATCGGATGGAATAACGGCAATAAACGAAAGAGATATTACCACTGAAGACATTGTTGTCTTTAAAGCAATGGTTTCTCGTCAGGGAGGAGGTGATGTAAAAATGCAGGTTGAGATGAAAGAATTTAGCCAGTCTTTTGATGGCCAAGGATTGATAGAAAGCGATTTTGTTTCATCGGGAAGCATAGCGGAAATAACCAGATACGGACTTATTGCTGAACAATATCATTGGCGGGCAAGAGCAATGGACACAAATGGCGCAGTTTCTGACTGGCAGGAGTTTGGAATTCCGGGAAATGTGGATTTTGAGGTTGTGTCCATAGGGCAAGGTGCTGCGGGGCTGGCAAAGCAACTGGCTAATCATCCTGAAGCATATCTTTATGGTGGCAAAGGTTGGGATTATAATTTGGATGAGTTTCTTGTTCCATCAAGTATTTTGTCGGGGTACACTTACTGGAATCCTTACCTTGAATCATTTGATACAGGGATTGGCGTTGATTGTTCCGGATTAATTACCTGGGCTTTCAATAGGACAATTAATCCTTTTGCATATTTTACAAGTAACTTTGTAAAATATGTTAATGCGGATGGATTGCATAGAGATTATCAATCCGATGCTGTTGCAGAATCGGAGTTATTGCCTGGAGATGCGATGTTTTTTGACTGGGATGGAGATGATTACATCGATCATACCGCAATGTACATTGGAGGAAATGGAGGATTTGATGTCGTAAATGCGAAAAGTCAGGGTTTTGGTATAGTCACAGAAGTAAAAGATGTATATAAACAATTGGGTGGATTTAAAGATTTTAGGCATATCCACGAAGGAATTATAGAGGGGGAGATTGTGGCAAGTTCACCAGTTAATCTTTCTGTGGCTGATCCAGATGGCTTTACCATTACCCCTGATTCTATTATAGAATCAGACGAAGAGTATATACGAGAAATTCCTGACGTTCTTTACTATCTAGAGATTGAGCAGGCGGATGACGGATACCCAATTGATAGAGTGTATTTTCCAGTTCTTAAAATCGGTGACTACATTATCGAAGTTCTGCCTGCCTCAATTGCTCAACCAACCGATACTTATACCCTGGACTTTTCTGCGGGAGACCAATCAATAACCCTTGCTGACAATGTACCAATAAGCCAAATACCAAGCGAAGGATATGGAGTGACAGTCAACGATGATGAGACCATAAGTCCCTTCATTCCGGTGGCAATTGATATCAAACCAGGAAGCGACCCTAATTCAGTAAATTGCAAAAACGAAAAAGGTGTTATCACTGTGGCTATTCTGACAACAGAGACTTTTGACGCAACAATTGTTGACGCAGATACAGTCAGGTTCGGACCAAATGAAGCAGAAGAAATACACAAAGACAAAAAAACCGGCAAAGCCAAACGTCACATAGAAGATGCAGATAACGACGGTGATATAGATACGGTTTTCCATTTCAGATTTGAGGATACCGGTATTCAATGTGGTGATGAAGAAGCAACACTAACAGGGAAAACCACAGATGAAACTGATATTAGAGGTACAGATTCCATCAGAACCATAGAAGGAAAGAATAAGCAGACGATTATGAGTAAGTTGTCTGGTTTGTTGGCCAGTTTGCATGTAGCGTTAACTTCACTTCTAGAATTAATATGAAGTTAAAATTTAACAAAAAACATTTTTTAATCATCTTTTTTCTCGCAATTTTGGTAATTGGAGCGTTTCTATATTGGCAGTTCTTCATATATGATTCGTCTTTCAAGTTAAGCGATGATCCATCTCCACCACCTGAGGATATTGAAAATCTAGATCAACTTCAGACATATACAAACAGAGAATTTGGCTTTGAGTTCCAGTATCCTGCGGATTGGGAAACTAAAGAAAGTCCTTATGGTAGTCCATCTGGAAAATTTCTGTTGACCATTAACCCACCTAAAATAGAATATTCCTCAGCCTTGTCTATATACATGGTAACACCAGAATGGCTAAGTCTTGTTAGTAACAGAGATACATCAGATATAACGATAGATGGTATCAAAGGAATAAAATATGGTGTTGATACTAAGGCAGATATACGTAGTATTTATATCGCCCTGCCACTTAGAGGGTATAGCTTGATTTTAAAATCAGGGGAGCAATATGAATATGTCTTTAGTAAAGTTGTATCAACATTTAAATTTTTCTCAGCGAGCGGTATTCCACAACGCATAGTAGAATCCAAAACATACAGAAACGAAAAATGGGATTTTGAGTTTCAGTATCCAAGTGACTGGATTATTAAAGAGAATTATTTTGGAAGTCTTGTTAGTAAATTTAACTTGGAGGTTGTACCTGTTATAGGAGGAACATCTTTTCCCGACCCAGTGTTTATTAATATTGTAACTGCTGATTTTGGTGACCATGCCTTTCAATATTTAAACAACACTGCCCTTGAAGTAAGGGTGGGTGATGTTTTGGGCAAAAGGTATGATTACGAATTTGAGGGTATGCAGAGAGTATCAATTCTTTTACCATTTGGAAAGTATCAAATGATTTTGGGCGCCGAAAAACGATACGAAGATGTTTTCAATCAAGTTATAGATACATTCAAATTCTTAGACATCTCATGAGAAGAAAATATAAAAGAATTATTTGGGTTATAATTAAATATAAATATATAAGTACGCATGAGTAATAAAAGAATATATATATATAACATAGTTTTGGGATTTTTAAGTAGTGTGGTTAGTTTGTTTGGTGGGCCGACATTACGAATTACGGATTATATTACTAATTTTGTTTCTCAAAATTATTTTCCCTGGTGGCTTGAATT
>JAHIPG010000247.1 GCA_018894775.1 Nanobdellota archaeon | reverse complement strand
GGCATAGCCACCATCGGTGGTCTGGATAAGGGAGTTCGCTTCATCATCATGACTACCGCCAAAAGTGTTTTCCCACGTTATTGGCTATGAGCAAAGGAATTCATAAAACTATCATCAGGATACCGAGTGTCACGATAAAAAGTACTAAGACATAGGGAAAGTGCTTTTTAGAAGAAGAAGGGGGCTTGGAAGAACTCTCCGGAGCAGTCTCTTTCTTCTCGGTGATGGCACCAATCCAGGTCTGCCTTTGATTAATCCGCCTGATGGCTTTCTTTTGTTAGTCACTGGGGGGTTGTTCGGTCATGGTTAGTGTACCTCTTCTACTCCTATCATTCTAAAAATTAACTCAAATAAATTAAAAATACCACATATCTCGACTATTATTGTATCAATGATTTTAATTTTTTAGCATATGGACTATCTAATTCCAGAAGATAATCATACTCCTGTTGTGCCCCTTCGTCATCTTCATATTTCACATAAAGAATGAATCCCAATAAATAATGCGCATAATCATAATCTTCATCCATTTCAACGGACCGATAAAGGTAATCTCTGGCTTGTTCATAATCTTCAAGTTCATAACAACAAAGAGCGATATTAACGTATATCGAGGCCTTTAAATCACTGCTACCAAGTTGTTCGGCAGCTTTCTTATAAGCCATTATTGCCTCTTCATATTTTTCTAAATTGTAATAACTATACCCAAGATTATAATAGACACTATCATCAGCATATTCTGTTTTGACTATTTGATTGAAGGCTTCAATGGCTTTCTCGTATTCCTTTTCTTTGATGGATCTTTTGCCGATATGGTAATAAACGTACAGATATTCATCATTGAGTTTAATGGCCTCATGGAAAGCATGGTATGCTTCATCGATTCTGCCTGTTTCCAGATAGGACCAGCCTAAAAGATAAATAGCTGCCTCATAACCGGGTTTTATATTTAATAGATCTTTAAAAGAAGAGGCTGCCTTTTGATAGTCTTTTTTTACATAGGCTTCCCACCCCTCCACATAGGTTTTAGAGGCAGGTGATATAGGAGGATCGGCATAAGCCCGAACATCATCTTTAAAATACCTTAATTTTTCTAAAAAATCTCTCACGAATAAATTTTTCCCCAATTTATTTTCCGGCCAAACACTATCTAAGAATTTAAAAGCCTCGTCAGGATGTCCGCTATAGACTAAATCCAGCATATAAGACCAGGTTTCCGGTGGAATAAATACATCTCCATTGCTCCAACAATTAGAATTTAAAGTAGAGACATTGTGAGATTTAATAAACGCCTGTCCAGATTTTTTACTCTCGTTATGGACTACTTCTCTCATTTTTTTTAACTCATCCTCATTTGGTAAAGTTTTATACATTAAATTAGGTGATAAATGATAATTTCCATCAGAAAATTCGTAAATCAAATTCAACTGAGGAGAACAAGCATGACAGGCATGCCAATAGACAAAGCTTTCATCATATTCCACGATTTCCTTTTTTCCATCCCCATTTAAATCTTTTAATTCACCTCCACTAAAGATATATATAGGGCTAAGTTGCTCACCAAGAGAAAGAATAAAATTCGTATAAGCCATCACATTTCCACCGGACCATTCTTCTATCACTAAATTTGGTTCTCCGTCACTGGTAATATCATTGCCTATCTCTTTGATGCTGAATACATGACCACCCATTGTGAATACTAAAGAACTGTTTTGAAAAATTTGGATTACACTTGACAGGTCTCGAAATATTTTTATCTTGTAATTCTCAAAATCCACCTCACTTTTAAGATTTTTTTCGGAAAAAATTGACAAGTCTTCCCCTAAACAAAAATTGCTTTTTTCATTAAGGTTTAGTAGCCAGGCATTGGTCTTTCCTACCTCTTTCGATTGTGTATAGCCTGCAAAAATGTAATGACCATCCCTGCTTTCTACGATAGAAGATAGACATTCATTCTCCTTTCCTCCGTGTTCCTTATTTAGAATCACATTTCCCTCTTGATCGAGCTTCATTATCCTGCCATCGGCCTTGCCCTCACCTTCGGAACAGGTATAACCTGCTACAACATAATGACCTGATTTAGTCTGAATAATGGAATAACCCCGGTCATCCTCTTGGGCCCCATAACCCCAATCAGTTTCTTGTAGTGTTTTATCCCATTGAAGATTGCCATTTTCATCAAATTTTAGAACCCACATGTCGGCATCCCCTGCACCCTTAGATTTGGTATAACCAATCATAGCATAACCTTTATCATCGGTTTGAATGATGGAATAAAATCGATCGTCTGCCTTTCC
The DNA here is from genome assembly GCA_018894775.1 of Nanobdellota archaeon. GTDB lineage: Archaea > Nanobdellota > Nanobdellia > SCGC-AAA011-G17 > VGLX01 > JAHIPG01. The sequence continues at coordinate 887 of JAHIPG010000247.1, read as the reverse complement.
GCCAAAGGTTTTATCCCATTCTTTATCTCCATCCTTACTTAGCTTGATCATCCAGCCATCAGCATCACCCTTACCGATGGATTCAGTATAGCCAACTATAAACAGATTACCAGCTGTATTTTCCATAATCGAATATAGTCGATCATATTGTTCCCCTCCAAAAAGGTTGCTCCATTTGAGAGTACCATCTTTATCTATACGCATAACCAACGCATCTGTATTTTCTTTTTCTTCTTGTAGACTGCATCCGGTGGCAATATAATCTCCGCTCTGTGATTGTATAATGGAATATATTTTATCATTCTTACTTAAATCATATTGTTTTTCCCACTCCAAATTTCCTTTTTCTCCTAATTTCAAGATCCAGGCATTGGTATGACCTTTCTGCTTCTCAGTCCAACCAGCAAGAAGAAAGCCTTTATCTTGAGTTTGAATAACATCATAAATCAAATCATCAAGATTATCCCCAAAAGTTTTTTCCCATTGAAGGTTTCCTCTTGGATCAAACTGGAGGAGCCAGCCATCCAATCCTCCGGCACTTTTATCATCAGTCCAGCCTCCGGCCAGATAGTTACCTTCTTCTGTTTGAATAATTGATTTAAGTTGATTAACATCGCCTTTCCCCAAAGTATTTTCCCAAACCGCAAATGATTCTTTCTCTTCACAAAAGCCTTTAACCTGTAATGAGAAAGAAATAAACATTAAACATATGATGAAAATGCTTATCTTTTGAATTAATGCTTTTTTACTCATAGCAATACCTCAATAAATTTTTTAATATTTTTTAATATCTAATTTTGGCATTTAATAAAGCTAACACTTAGAAAACACAGACAAATCGCTTTTAGAATTTTTTCACCTGAAATAGACTAATGTAATATCCTTTG
>JAHIPG010000246.1 GCA_018894775.1 Nanobdellota archaeon | reverse complement strand
TAAAGTTCAAAATCCCTTATGTTATAGACACTGTGCAGCTGTATGAAAAAATGTCTTCGTAAACTTTTTACCTTAAATACTGTCTTTTTTTGAGTTCTACATCTAATATATTCGTCTTTATGCCCAATTTTTTAAATTCTTTAATGATTTGAGCTGTATCTTTCTTATCTAACATGATACATGCTCTTGAGAGTTTTTCATACTTTATTTTTGATAGTATTCCCTCACGTTCGTACTTGTATTTACTATTGTTTGAATCTATGGCGTCAGAATATGGTTGGATTTTTGAGCATATAATAATGTTCTAAATTTTTAAGTTCGCGTCAATTATCGTATATTTATTTAGTATATCTGTAGTTTTTTTGTAGTGGAAAGATTTAAATAGTAGTCAAACATTTGACTACATAAAATGAGCTTTATCAAAAAAATTACCCGGAAAAATAAAGATGGAACAACAAAAGAATATTATGCTGAAGTGGAATCAGTTAGAATAGGCAATAAAGTCAGACATCGATATATTCGTAGTTTAGGTTCTAACCCAAATAAACCTGGCAACTTCCCTTTAGAAAGAATGCAATTTTCATATCTTGCACTCCGACTAATGCAAGGAGAACTTACTCCGAAGGATGTTTTTGATATGCTTGAAAATATGGGTCACCCGTTTACACGTGACACTTTGGAAAAGATGGGCATCAGATATGACTTCGAAAAAAAAACCTTTTCTATTTATCTGTTCTACCACAAGAAATCAAAGATATCACTACAAAAAGATGTGAGAAGTGTAAGAAAAAAGTCTACTCTCAAAAAACAGTCAAAAGAAAGATAAAGACTTTATCAGGAGAAATAACTCTCAGAGTCGACTATAAATATTGTAAAGAGCATGGTGCTTCTAATAAAAAATTAATCTCGATAATCAATAGGATATGTCCACCTCATAGAAACTTTGATACTGGAGTTATGATTGCAGTTGGTCTTCTTCGTTGGTATTTCAACTATCAGCGAGAAGAAGTACAAACCATTCTTTCTGCAAGAGGTATTTCTATATCAACTGGTGAAATATCAAACTTGTCTGAAGAGTTCCTATTAAGATTTTATGCTCTTCATAAAAGACACATACTTAAAATAAGAAAGCTTTTTGAAAAAAATGGCGGTGTAAGACTCCATCTTGATGGAACAGGCGAGGCTGGTAATGCTATCGTATTTATGGCAAAGGAAGGAAAAACAAGAATCACAATGGACGCGCAGATCATGCCCACTGAAAGCAAAAAATACATTATCTCATTTCTTAAAAATCTAAAAGCCTTATTCGGATATCCAATAGTAGCGGTTAGAGATATGAGCAAACAAATTCGTGATGCAGTTATAGAAGTATTTCCTAATACTCCACAGCAAATATGCCATTACCATTTTGTTAAGAACATTGGGAAGCTTATCTTCAAAAAAAGATATGCAGAATTCCGCATGAGTATAGTGAACCTAAAAATTCTTAGTAAGTTGAAAAGAATAAGAGATGAAGATATAAGAGATATTATAACTGAGGAAGATATATTGGTTAGTGCAGAAAAAAAATGGGTAACTCTTGCAATAGAACACATACTCGTCGTCAGAGAAAAAAGCTCAAGCTACCCATTTACATTACCATACCTTGAAATCATGAATAGGACTAAGAACATCCAAAGCATGACAAAAACTATCTTAAAATGGAACAACAACCATAATTTGGTTGTGAAAGAAGTTAATGGGTTATCAAAACAGTTGGACAAAATAATAGGAGACAAAGATATCGATTTAGAACATCTTCTAATACAAAAAATGTGGGAATGGTTTGAAAAAATAAGAAAAGTTCTAAGAATCGGAAGAAACTTAAGCAAGAATGGAAGCAATAATAAACCAACGAATGCCAAACAGATAAAACAAAAAATTAATGCAACACTAAGAGAAATTAAAAAAGAGGGAACAAAACAAGGAGGAGAACTCCTAAAAGTAGCCACACAAATAACTAACAATTGTAAAAAACACTCAAAAGAACTTTTTGTAGAAGTCAAAGACAAATCAGGAAGTATCGTGGAAATAATGAGAGATAATAATATTGAAGAAAGGTCACATAGATGGAGCAGAATGCACATAAGAAGAAGAACCGGCAGAAACAGAACAACAAATGAAATGACAAAATATGGAGCACTATTATCAATATTCTCAAATATGGAAAATGAAATTTACGTGAAGAAAATATTCTCAGATGTAAAAGATTTCGTCAGAGAAATACAAAACATCACACAAAAAGAAATAAGTGACGCAAGAAAACTGATAAGACCTTTCGCTCATAAAAACATAATACATTCAGATGAAAAGAGAGGAGACCTCCTAAAAGAATTTATCAGAGTATTCGACAAAAAACATGTCAATAATTCAGCAAAAAAATGGCTCACAAAGCTTAAATTGCCCAACTGAATTCTGACGCCATAGCATTAAATCAATAAGGTCCGCAGAGGCGCCTAACGCGTGAAAATTTCCCGCGCTTTGCTGCGCTTTGTAAAACATTTTTGATTTTGGCAAGCCAAGGGATTTTATGCTTTGCGCCATTATGCCGAGAAAGTCATTATCCCATTCAACAGTGCTTCCGTTTGCGCCTGCATATACGTGCATGTGCTGCTTTTGGTTAAAAAGATTATAATACTTTTCCCTCCAAATCTTTGAAGAGCCAAATATTTTTGAACATAAAAGCCTGGCAATGATAAATCCCACTTGCGCCGCCTTCCATCTCTTGTGCTTGTAACTTTCCTCAAGCAATGTGATTGGCGCCCCGACTCCGAATGAAAAGCCGTAGCTTTCAACATCATTATTGTCTGTTATTTTCATGAAATCAATGTCCTGATAGAACAGCTCTTCTTCCCTGGACTCAAGCACGCTTTTCATGTATTTCTTGCTTTTCTTTATGCCGCATT
>JAHIPG010000245.1 GCA_018894775.1 Nanobdellota archaeon | reverse complement strand
ATGAAGTAGCAGAAGTAGGATCAAAGAAACTAAGAAATGTCATTGCAGGATACATCACAAGACTTACTAAGCAAGCGAGATTAGAGGCAGTATAATAGTCTTTAAAGACACAAACTACGGAGGTACAGCAAATGGCAGACGAAGTACAGAAAAAAAGTAGGAATCCAGATGACCATTCTGTGTTTATAGGTGGCAAGCCTTTTATGAACTATGTGACAGGAGTTGTTATGCAGTTCACAACACAAGATGCAAAAGAAGTAATCATTAAGGCAAGAGGTAAGTTCATTTCTAGGGCAGTAGATGTTGCAGAAGTAGTGAGAAAAAGATTCCTAGAGAACCAGGTGGACCTTGGAAACATAAGCATAGAGAGCGAAGAGTTCGAAAACAAAGAAGGAAGACAGGTAAGAGTATCCACAATTGAGATAACCTTAGCTAAAAAACAATAAAATCCTTATTTTTTTCTTTTTATCTACTAATTCTAAACGTTTAAATATAAAAGGGGACCATAATAAAATATGAGTTTACTGTTAAGTTTACAGACAAATCTATTTTTCTCCATAGGGATGATAATCATAGTGGCAACTTTCTTTGCTTATCTCTCTAGATTGATAAAACAGCCTTTGATTCCAGCATACATAATAGCAGGAGTCATCCTAGGCCCTATCGGATTCGGATTCATACATGATGCAGAAGCATTGAAATCATTGTCTGAGATGGGAATAGCATTCTTACTTTTCATAGTAGGATTAGAGATTGATCTTAAGAAGCTTAAGACAGTAAGCAGGGTCTCTCTCTTTGGAGGGAGTCTGCAAGTAATTATCACATTCATATCAGGGTTTATCATAGCGATGCTGTTAGGCCTCAACCAGATGACATCCATCTACGTAGGGCTAATAGTTGCATTCAGCTCAACAATGGTTGTCGTGAAGCTTCTATCAGACAAAGACGAGATAGATACTTTACACGGAAGGATTGTACTGGGAATCCTGATAATGCAGGACCTTCTAGTAATAATCGCCTTAGCAGTGATGGCAACATTCGAAAACTTTTCTTATATAGTATTAGTATCAGCAATAGGCAAAGGAGCAATCCTACTTGCAATATCTATAGCGATAAGCAAATACTTCCTGCCAGGAATATTCAAGTTCGCAGCAAAATCCAAAGAATTATTTTTCTTATTAGCAATCTCAATGTGTTTTGCATTCTCACTATTAGCACACTTAATGGGCTTTTCAATAGTTATCGGAGCATTCATAGCAGGTGTTGGGCTGGCCAGCTTACCTTATAGTGTAGATATCATTGGTAAGGTTACATCATTAAAAGACTTCTTTGCAACAATATTTTTCATCTCACTTGGAATGCAGTTGGTTTTAATAGGGACAGATATGATAATACTCTTATTAGTTCTGATATTGTTTGTAGTCCTGCTAAAGCCATTAATCATAATGATTCTTACAAGCTTCTTTGGATATGAAAGAAGGACTTCATTCTTAACATCAATGTCCTTAGGGCAGGTAAGTGAGTTCAGTTTGGTGATGGTAACATTAGGTTTCTACCAGTTCGGACATGTAACACAAGAATTTTTCTCAATGATAGTCCTATTGACAGTAATCACAATCGTGCTGACATCATATTTCATAAAACATGATAATGTGATCTATAGAAAAACGTCAGGTTTCCTTAAACTATTCGAAAAACTCTCAATTGATAAGAAAAAATTACAATATGATATGAGGAATACTAAACCAAAAGTAATAATCTTTGGATGCCACAGGATGGGGCATATATTTTTGGCAGCATTGAAGAAAATCCATAAAAAAACAATGGTCATAGACTTCAATCCCGACATAATTGATGATCTTATAAGTAAAAAGATACCTTGCTTGTATGGAGATATAGTCAACACAGAGATTTTGGAAAGCGCAGGCATCAAAAATGCTAAGCTGATAGTATCAACAGTACCAAACGAAGGGGATAACAGATTCCTCATAGAATATGCCAAATCAATAAATCCTAAGGTAAAAATCATTGTAACAGTTAATCATACAGCACAAGCACTAGACCTATATGAAGCAGGAGCAGACTATGTGATATTACCTCATGTCATCGGAGGAAAGAAAGTAGCAGGATTTTTGGTTGATGTTGTCAAAGGAAAAAGATCATTGAAAGATATAAGAAACAAACATCTCAAAGAAATTCTAAATCTAGAGAAGATTCCATCTTAAGCAGATTTAAGAAGCCATAAACTAATAAGACCAAAGACCACTCCAGCAACTTTCATAAAAGTAATATCTTCTTTAAAGAAAACTATACCTGCAACAGCCATAATAAGAATACCACCAACTAACACTAAAGGTCCTGCAATAGACAACTCCCCTCCACTGCGAAAGATGTAAAAATAAAGTACTGTGCCCAATCCAACACAAAGACCTGCCAATATAGAAAATATTACACCTTTCATTGTAAAATCAAACTTAACATTATCAAATATCAGATAGAACATATATAGAAGGATACAGACAGCTGCAGTTATTTCTAAAATAAAAGCTCCTAAAGAATCAGAAACATTTCCTGCCGCAAGCTTTGTAAAAACATTATGCAGACCATACGCTATTGCCGCTACAATTGCTGCTACAAACCAAACATCCATTTTGACACTCTTTTAAAAAAAAGGTGCCTCAGGGGGGATTTGAACCCCCGACTTCAGGCTCTCTCAGAGTTTATATCATCGACTTTTGTCTCATATTTCATATCTTATGAAACCTGCGCTCCAACCAGGCTGAGCTACTGAGGCATCAGAGAAAAATAACGGGATTATTCCTTTAAAAGTTTTTGGATTCGTTTGATAACTTTTATATCTTCACCATCCTTATAATGGCGTTCTTCCCAGACTTCTATCTGGATATCATCATCTTTGTAACGAGGAATTATATGAAAATGCACATGAGGCTCTGCCTGACCAGCACAATGCATATTATTCTGTAGAACATTAACTCCGTCAGCCTCTTTGAGTAATGCTTTTGTCATCATCTTGATACCTTTACCTACATGGATTAATTCATCATCAGGAACATCAGTTATCAGATGATAATGCTTCTTAGGGATAACCAAGCAATGACCTCCAGAAGTTGTAGCCGGACGTACATCAAGCATCACAAAAATATTATCATCCTCATAAATAATAGGACATTCCTTTTCCTTAGCTATGAACTGGCAAAATAAACAATCTTTCATTTTAGAGCCTCCTTAATCTTTTCTGCAGCATCTTTCATCTCTTCCTCTGAGAGATTTTTCACATTATCAGTCTTTAAGGATTCACCATGACCATCATTTTCGAATCTTGGTATCAGCCAGACATGAGCATGATGGACTTCCTCACCGACTACTAAGGAAACTACCAAATCTATGCCAAAAGCTTTTCTTAAGGCATTAGCAACCTTGCCAACAACTTCATAATATTCTCCGATATTATCAACATCCCACACCCATCTGAAATGTTTTTTAGGTATGATTAAAGTATGACCAGGGTTTAAAGGAACAATACTAAGAAAAGCCATAAAATCATTATCTTCATAAACCTTATAGCTTGGCACTTCACCTTTAGTGATCTTACAAAAAATACAATCATCCATTTTTCTCAGTCTCCTTAACATTTTCCCAAATCTTAGTGACTTCTTCAGGTGTAGAAGCTTTTTCATCCCCAAAAATATGTGGATGCCTCCTGATAAGCTTAGCTTCTATTTCCTGCATGACGGCCTTGATATCAAACAAACCTTGCTCTTCGGCGACATTAGTGATAAATAATATATTGTGTAAAAGATCTCCCAACTCTTCTTTCAAGTTTTCATAATCTTTATTTTCAATCGCTTCGACAACTTCTTTGGCTTCATCCATTATCGTTTTCTTCAAAGAATCAAAATCCTGCTCTTTATCCCAAGGGCATTTCTTTCTGAGCATCTTGTTTACTTTGACTAATCCTTCAAAAGTTTCTTTCATAGTTCTGATAGAAAATATTCTTGTTTAAAAATTTATCCAATATTGTTTTTTTCTAAGAATTCTTTGAACTTTTCAAAAGCTCTACCCCTATGAGAAATAGCATTCTTCTCTTCAGCACTCATCTCAGCAAAAGTTTTAGAGTGACCTTCAGGCTCAAATATTGGGTCAAACCCAAACCCTGACTCTCCTCTTTTCGGAACCACTATCCCATTAACCTTTCCTTCAAATACGTGTATCGTTTCTCCATCTTCTGTATAGCCCACTGCACATACCACTGTTACTTTTTTATTGTCAAATGGTTCCAATATTTTTACTATTCCATCCCGACCCAGTGTTTCTATAAACCATTTTATCAAAGCACCTGGAAGACCATTCAATGATTCAGAGAAAAAACCTACATCCTCTACAATAACAGGTTTCTGTAATATTTCATAAGCTCCCTTCAGTTTAGCTTCTATTACTGGTTTCAATTCTACACTCTGTATTTCCGGAAGGTCTATACTCTTCTGTTGGATATTTACTCCGAGAATCTCTATTGCTTCCCTAAGCTTATGCTCATTCCCTGTTATGAACGTTATTTCTTTCATTTCAGTTACTGCCCATATAATTTTCCAGTTCTGACAGATCCTTTATTTTTGGGTTAAAGTCTCTCCTACCTCTTCGATCCACTAGTATAGATTTAATACCTGCAGCCTTAGCGCCATTCATGTCTGTTTCTATGCTATCACCAACGACTAAAGCTTCAGACTTATCAACATCAAGTTCTTTCAAAATATTTTCAAACATCTTAGGATTTGTTTTCAACATCTTAACATCATATGAAAATACTGCATGGTCAAAGTATTTCCTTAAGTCATACTTATCCAACACATCATCTGTTGTGAAACAATCCGTATTTGATATTAAAGCAATTTTGTAACCTTCTTTCTTTAGATTCTCTAGCAGTCCAATCGTTTCATTGAAAGGCTTTGCCAATAACTTATGCTTATTCCACATACCAACTAATCTATCAAGGATGAACTGCTCAGGCTTTTTATTAAATGCTTCACAGACTGCTTTGAATGCTGAATAAAGATCATCATATTTCTTCAACATAAATACTTCTTCAAACTTTACGATGTAATCTGAGAAATGCTCTTCAATCCTTAGAATATATTTTACCTGCCTTACAGGACTAGGGAATACGCCATTCTCGACGAGAGTTCCCCAAAAGTCAAATATTATTGCTTTTACCATTTTATATTGATATAATATTTTACTTACAAAACCCCCTCTAGATTATCTTGTGCCATTCTATATTATTAATACTCTAAAACGTTTTAAACCTTTTGTTTAATGATGACCACCATATGATAGTTATAAAATTAGGATGGACCCGGCGGGATTCGAACCCACGATCTTTTGGGTGTTTTTTGAAACATCTCCCATGCCAAGGGAACGATTTTGGCTGACAAAAGCCATTTACCAGACTAATCGACGGGCCCAATTTTAT
>JAHIPG010000244.1 GCA_018894775.1 Nanobdellota archaeon | reverse complement strand
CTATCAAGAACTTTTTCGATATCCTCTTTGTTGTTTTGGATTGTCATTTTTTCGTTATTTATTATAATTGTTTATACTCTGGATATTATTTAAACCTTTCCTTTTTTTTACTACCATAAGGTAGTTACAAACCGAAAGGTTTATATATATCCTCGCCACACAAAAACTATTTAAAACATAAACTATTATTTAACACCATGAAAGCAAGACTGTTATTTGTACCATTAATGTTCTTACTGATAGTGTTTTCTGTATCAGCAGTAAGGCTTGAGACTGCAGAATGCTTTGATGATGGAAGGATAGAAATTACTCTTAAAGCAGATGGTAATACTGCTTATACTAATAGTATCAAAATTATTGCTGAGGGTAAGAATGTTAAGGGTTCATGGGATAATGATTTTCTGGCATTGACTTCTTATATTAACAAGAGGGCAACATTCACATCCCTTGAGAACCGGCTTGTAGAGGAAAGAACCTATCAGATAACTATGCCTTACGAAGAAAAAATAGATGAGCAAACAACTCAGGAGGGTGAGCTTACATTTGAACTTGATTGTCCTGGTTTGATATTTACCTGTGAGAAGATGGGTATAAAGTTAAATGATTGTGTAACTTCAAAAAGGGAGAAGATTACTGCCCATCTTGATATTTATGGATTGGAGCAGTCACCTGGACTTAATCTTGATCCTTTGAAAGTTATTGATTTCAAATTAAGAACTCAGATGCTTTATAGGGATATCAATGAAGTTGTTAGTAAGACAGGAAGTCTCCCTAAAGGAGCAACTATAACTAAGGTTGCTGATAACAAATATCTTCTTGAGGCTAACTTTGATAGTTATACGACTAATAGGATTTATGAGATGTCTGTTAATTTTAATGATAATCTGAAGAGGCCTTGTAGTCCTGTTGATTATCCTAATATAATATTAAGTGATAAAACAACATGTGTTTATACTGAAACAGAAGAAGATAAGCTTGAAGAGAAGAAGGAGAAAGAAGAGACTAAGGCTGAGGAATCTGCTAGGAATACTGGTTTTTCTGTTGTTGAGGATGAGCCTATTGATGATAAATCAAGGAAGAAAAGTCAGCTTAAGACTCTTATGTGGATACTTTTAGGCAGTCTGTTGATTGGTGGGGTTTTATTATATTACCTTTATGAAGAAGGTTACTTCTATTAGAAAAGAATTATTTTCTTTCTTTGATTTCTTTTATTATGTCTTTTACAAAGGCATCTACCTTAACTCCAAACTTGACTTTTCCGTCTCTTGTCCTTATCGCTAAGGTTTTCTTTTCTTGTTCTTTGTCTCCAAGTGTGATCATGAAATTTGTCTTTTTTAGTTGGTTGTCTCTTACTTTCTTGCCAATGCTTTCAGAACGGTCATCAAGTTCAACCCGTATTCCTGCCTCTTTCATTTTGGTATATATTTCTTGTGCAAATTTAGCATTTCTATCTGTTACTGTCATCAATACTACCTGTACTGGTGATAGCCATGTTGGGAATTTTCCTGCGTAGTGTTCTATCAGTATTCCTAGGAATCTTTCTACTGCTCCGTATATGACTCTGTGAAGCATAACCGGTCTGTGCTTTTTTCCGTCAGCCCCTTCATAGGTTAGATCAAATCTTTCTGGCATTGCAAAGTCTAGTTGTATTGTTGCACATTGCCATGTTCTTCCTAGTGAGTCTTTTATGTGGAAGTCTATTTTAGGGCCATAAAATGCTCCGTCTCCTGGGTTGAGTTGGTAATCTGCTTTTATTTCTTTTAGCGCATTTTTCAAGGAAGCTTCAGCTGTTTTCCACATCTTGTCTGATCCTATTGATTTGTCTGGCTTTGTTGATAGTTCCATGTTGTATTCCAGGCCGAAAGTTTTGTACATTCTGTCTATTAGATTTATGATTTTGATTACTTCGTCTTTGATTTGTTCTTCCATGCAGTAAATGTGTGCATCGTCTTGATGGAATACTCTTACCCTGAATAATCCGTTTAGTACTCCTGACATCTCGTGTCTGTGTACCAGTCCTACTTCTGCGTGTTTCATTGGAAATTCTCTGTAGCTGTGCAGGTGTGTTTTGTAGACTAGAACTCCTCCTGGGCAGTTCATTGGTTTGACAGCATAGTCACCTTCATCAATCTTTGTGAAGTACATGTTCTCTTTGTAGTGGTCCCAGTGTCCTGATTGCTCCCATAGTTCTTTGTTTAATATAATAGGTGTTTTGATTTCGTCATATCCTTCTTTGTCATGTTCTTCTTTCCAGTATTTCATTAGTTCATGCCAGACTATCATTCCTTTTGGATGGAAGAAAGGGAACCCTGGTCCTTCTGGGTGCATTGAGAATAATCCTAGTTCTTTTCCTAGTTTGATGTGGTTTCTTTTTTCTGCTTCTTTTAATAGGTGTAAGTATGTCCTTAATTCTTTTCTATCTGTGAAAGCTGTTCCGTATATTCTTTGAAGCATTGGTTTGTTGCTGTCTCCTTTCCAGTATGCTCCTGCTATCTTCATAAGCTTGAATGCTTTTATTTCACCAGTGCTTTTTACATGGGGTCCTTTACATAGGTCGGTAAAGTCTCCGTTTGTGTAGAATATTGGTTTTCCTTCCAGTTCTTCAAGAAGTTCTATCTTGTAATGCTCGCCTTTGAGAATTTTTTCTGCTTCTTTTTTTGTCTTTTCTTGCTTTGTGAATTTCTGGTTTTCTTTGATTATTTTTTGCATCTCTTTTTCTATTTTTTCCAGATCTTCTTCTTTGAACTCGACATTATCAAAATCATAATAGAATCCTTCTTCGATTGCTGGTCCGATTCCTAACTTTGCAGCTGGAAATAATCTCTTTACAGCCTGCGCTAAAACGTGTGATGCGCTGTGTCTTAATGTTTCTAATTCTTTTGCCATTTTCTATTCTTTAAATAGGATGTTTTTTTTAAAGCTTACTGTTCAAAATATTGTTACTACTTTAAAATGACTATGACCGTATGTGCATAGCTGATTTTTCTTAAAATTATATTCTAGAGAACCGAAATTTTTATATACTTCATTTAGCTATATTGTAGCTAATATGAAAAAAGCAACTAAAATTCAATTAACTGGTTTTGAAATGCTGGAGAAGAAAGTTAATAAAAGTGGCAATAGCGGACGTGTCTATGCCCCTGTTGAGTGGGTTGGAAAAAGAGTAAAAATAATCCTCTTAGAAAAATGAGTGCAATAAAATTAGCAGAATCTTTGGAAGATAAGTCCAAAAAAGAAATAATTGATGGATTTATTGAATT
>JAHIPG010000243.1 GCA_018894775.1 Nanobdellota archaeon | reverse complement strand
TGTTGCGGTAATGCCAGCCTTTGCAACAGAGATACACTGCTGCTCCATTGCCTCATGCATGGCACTTCTGTCCTGAGTCGACATTTTATCCATCTCATCAATTGCTGCTATTCCTTTGTCTGCAAGTACAAGCGCGCCTGCCTCAAGCGTCCATCTGCCTTCACCAAACTCATCCCTGACAGCAGCCGCTGTATTATGAACGAGCACACCATTTGCAATAAAATTATGAGAGTTTTCTACTGTTAAATCATAAATGTAATTTGAATTGCTCTCAATTTCTTTTATTTCTTTTATTTCATCCCAGAATATATTGGATCTGGAAAGGTTTTGCAACAATTCAAGAGATTTTCTGCTTTCTTCTACCTGATGATGCAACAGACCAAAATCTATAGATTCACCTATTTCTTTTGCAAGGTCTTCATAACCTTCTTTTGTAAGGAAATCACAAAATTTTTCTGCAACTAAAAATGGTATTTTGTTTTTTCTACCTGGTTTATAGAAATACTCGCTTGCCCTATCAATTGATATTTGCAAATATTCTGCTACATCTTTCGTTTTGACTTTTGACCCTTCAACTGCATTTTTTATTTTATTCTTCAAATCTTGAGGTATAGTTATTCTTTTCCCTTCATATTCACCCTTTCCTATTTTTTTTGCTAATCTGTCTACTAAATTTTGTAAATTATTTCTACTTGGATTGTATTTTCCGTTCTCAAAATCATTGCTTACGCCCAGTCTCGATGCATTTATTCCAAACACTTCTCTGATTTGCTTTAATGTTTGTCCTACTTCTGGTACGAAATCCCAGTTTGAATGATAAGATTTATTTAAAACGGCATCCAAGTGCACTTTTTTCCCTGAATGAGAAAAACCAACGTATTTTTTGAATAGTTTTAAAGACCCACTGCCATACATGCTCAGTACAAAAACATCATGCTTTGATTTTATCTTTCCCCCATCTTTTCTTGTTGTAACCTCTCCCACTCTTTTCCTCTGTCTAATCTTAGATATAATTCCAAATCGTAGGAGCGCTATCTGCAGTTTTTTAATAAATTTCTCGCTTGTTGTGTAAAATTCTATGCAAGAACCTCCGAATCCTTTCTTCCTAAGGTTTACTGATCCATCGCAGTCAAATATGCCTCCTAAAAATGTGGAGAGATAAGAATTTGGTAGTTTCATTATTACATTTGATATATCAATTTTATCAGATTTTGGGGAAGGAGGTATCCCAAGATTATTCAGTATTTCACCCACGATTTTTGAATGGAATCTCCCCTGATCTGGTCTTTTTTCATTACCTCTTGTGATTTTCACTTCAACATCAAAAAGACTTTTTGAAAGTTCTACAAATCTTTTCATAAGAAATGTGTTAGAATTACTGAACCTTATTGCATATCCTCCAAAATTTGTTTTACAAATGCTTCCGTCACCAGCTATCAAACCAGCGAAGTATAATAAATCTTTTGATAAATTTACTGGCAACTTTATTCTATGCCCTGCTTGTTGAGAAAAGCATTTAATACCTTTTGCTACTTCATCTATTGAAACATTGGTTTCTTTGCACAGTCTAAGGAGTTCTTTGAGATGTATATTTCCCCTTGCTCCTTTGTTTACCCAGTTGTAATATAAATTTTCCTCATTTATTCCCAGTTTTATAGATGCATTTCTTATTTTTCCATACTTATTTTTTAAGAGATTAACTACCTTTTTGACGATATCATTTGCACCCTCTACAACACAATCAGAATCTATAAATTCTATTGTGTAAGGGATTCTATTCTTCGGCTCTGGTAAATACCTTGTAGTCGCCAAAAATAATCCTTTTTCCAATTCATTTGCCTTAATCCATTCTACACCATGATTTCCTTTTATTGGAAGCGGCGTGTTTTTAGATACGATTATTTCCCTATTCGTTCTTGTAATTATTTTTATCAGCCTCTTTGGTGATTGCAATTTCCAGATGGATTGCAACTCACTCTCCTGCAAATCCAGTTTATTTCCAATGGTAAAAACTTTCACGCCGTTACTTTTCTGCTCCCAGATTCCTTTCTGTATTTCTACTGGGTTGAACATTCTTTTTTCTACAAAATCTCCTATTTCTACGAGATCGCCATTTGATAAAGAAATCAAAGTGTCTGGAGAAACGCATAATCCCGCTGCAGATGCTGACTTTCCTGATGCATAAATACCTCTAGGTGAAATCTGGGTTATGTAACGTAAAAGCTGCGATTTTGCAGTACCAGGATCCCCAACCAGAAGAACGTGTATATCCCCTCTCACCTTTGTGGAATCAGGCATGGTTTTTTGCACCCCTCCAAACAGCTGCAGTGCCAGCGCCTCCTTTTCTACTATCATGCCGTGTATGGTTGGCGCGATAGATGAAACAAT
>JAHIPG010000242.1 GCA_018894775.1 Nanobdellota archaeon | reverse complement strand
TTATAAAAACCTAAGATATGACATGAAAGATTCAAAAAGAACACACATAGGCCACTTCGTCCTGGTATTCAGATATGGCAAATCAAAAGACCTGATATCCTTTGAAGATTTCAGACACCATGATGATATCTACAGATAAGATTCAGAAAAGCTTAAAACTTTAAACTTCTTTAATCATTACTATGAAAGATCCTTATTTTGATGTACAGTCGGAGATGGGTATAACTAAGCATGCTGGTGGTTGGAAGGCAACCAAAGAGTTGGCTGAGCTGTGCCATATTGGTAATAATAAGTATGTGCTTGTTGTTGGCTGTGGTACTGGTATTTCTGCTAATAAGCTACAAAAAGAATACAAATGCAAACTGCTAGGTGTTGATCTTCATCCTAGGATGATTGAGCAATCAAAGAAAGAGTATCCTGATATGAAGTTTCAGGTGGCTGATGCGCAGAAGCTTCCTTTTAAGAGTAATACTTTTGATGCTATCATCTCTGAGTCTGTGACTGCTTTTCCTCCAGGTAAGCTGAAAGCTATCAAAGAATACAGGCGTGTTCTTAAGCCAAAGGGTTATGTCGGTCTTAACGAGACTACCTGGCTTTCAAAGCCCAGAAAGGAGCTTACTGATTATACAGTCAAGGCGATGGGTGGTGTCAGGCCTGAGTCAGGCAGGAACTGGGAAAATCTCATTAGAAAAGCAGGATTGAAGGTAGTTTTTGCAGAACCAAGAAAGATTAAGGCGTTTGAGCAGGCAGTCGGAGAGATGCAGTTGAATGGTTTGAAGAACATCAAGGCTTTTTCTAGATTGATCCCGTATTATTTTACTAAGAAAGAGTTCAGGCAGGCAATGAATGAGTTGGTTAAGCATGCAGTGCATGTGCCTAAAGGATTCCTGAAATGCTTGGGTTATGGTTTGTATGTCGGTCAGAAGTAGCAGAAAAGCTTAAATGTTATGAGTTCTCAAAAGAAGGGTAAGTGGAGGTGTTAAAATGGGATGGTTCAAAGATTTATTTGGCAAAAAAGAAGAGAAAGTAGAAGGGAAAAAAGAAGTAAAGAAAGCTAAAGCTAAAGATAATAAGTGTGGTTGTGGCTGTGATGATAAGGCTAAATAAGAAGTTTTAGTTCTTTCCGTACGTGCCAATTAGCGAATGAGGTAAACTGTAGGAAGAACTACGTTAAACCCCTCAAAACTTAGATTATTGTCAATAGTTTAGTTTTCTTCAATACAATCCTTTGAATGATGAGTATGTCCAGGCTTTTTCTCCGCTTTCCAGTTCAACAGCGATACGATTCTGGGCTACCCCATAGAATTCATCCACAAAGTTCAGTTCATTTGGCTGTATTTGTACTAAGATTCCTTCAACTGAAGATCCTTGTTCTGGGAGTATTATTGAGTGTTTCTTGATAAGTGGCCTTACATCCATCTTGATATAATCTTCAAGAACGTCTTCTTTCTTGTCAAATATTAGCATGAATTTCTTAATTCTTCCATCTGTTAGTCCGCCGTACATGAAGAGATTGGTAACTGGATGTCCCCCATCATCAGTATCAGTTGTCAGGTAGTCTCCTTTGTCATGAGCATCAAGGTCTGTAAATGTGAATAATCCATTCTTATCGTAATAGCTGTTTATCAGTGACATCTTTGTTTGGTGTTTTGCGATCATCGCAGGTCCGATAAGCCCGAATAATATGATGTTGGCTGTGTTAACCCAGGCTTGAGAACCTAACTCTTTTATTTTATCAGCTAGATTTTTATCGTTTTTCATAACATTCTCCTAATTTTTCAATCTTTTTAATGTTTGTGTCCGGAAATCCTTTACAAAATCCGAGCAAATTTATTTTAACCAGCATCTTCTAAATATAATAACAGAAAAGCTTATATATTATGGTAAAAATACATAATATTATGGTAAAAATACATAATAAGTTGAGAATCATAAAAATGCTGCTGGAAAACAAGACTAAAGAGTTCACAATAAGAGAGATAGCAAAGACTACAAAGATAGATTACAAGACAACCTACATGATAACACAAGAGTTGATAAGCGAGAAAACGATAAAAGCTAAAAAAGCAGGGCAGACAACATTATGCAGGATAGAAAGGTCTCAATTCAACCCTTACATATACAATGCAGAATACTTAAGGGTGCAAGAGATTCTGAAGAACAATAATCTAAATGTAATGCACCGGAGGATAGCAGATACAAAAGAGCATTTCTTCATACTCCTTCTATTCGGATCATACGCAAAGAAGAAGCAGACAAAAGGTTCAGACATAGACCTTATGCTGATAACCGATAACAGCAAAACAAAGAACAAGATAAGGTCTGCATTATCTCTTATGCCTCTCACTACCCACCTGAACACTTTCACGACAGAAGAGTTCTTATCTATGCTCAAGACAACAGAGTTCAATGTAGGAAGAGAAGCCGATGAGAATAACATAATCCTTTTTGGTATAGAAGATTATTATGGGCTAATAAAAAATGCTGGATAAGAGAAGAATCAAACAAGCACAGAAGAATTTATCTATATACATAGAAGATAGGCTAATAAGAAAGACAAAAGAGACAAGAGAAAAGATATTAGAAACATACAAAAGGAATTGCAGAGAATCATTGGAGGTTGCGGAAAAACTCCTTAAGGAAGATGTTTCTTATCTATGGGTAATAGTGGGATCATACTATTCAATGTACTATATCACAAACGCTGTTCTTTACCATATGGGATATAAGGTTGGAGACAAGATAGTGCATAAGGTTACATCAGAAGCCCTTATAGTGCTCATAAAAGATAAGCTCAAGAAAAAAATGCTTGAAGATAAACGTTTTCGCTCCCGTAAAAAGGCCTTGCGCGCAAAGGTGATTGACATAGAATAAACTTTTTTAAAATTTTTATTTGACATTCAGCTCTAAATATAGT
>JAHIPG010000241.1 GCA_018894775.1 Nanobdellota archaeon | reverse complement strand
TAAACGAATTACAACGAATAGAACAACAACCTAGGAAAACAACCAAACCAAAAATAAGTTTCAAAGACGAAATTTCTTCGTTAAAACAGGAGTTATCCAATATAAAAAAAGATGTTAATGTCAATAATGAAAAAATAGATGAATTAGATTCTAATATCCAGAATTTGAAAGAATCAATCTCGGATTTATCCACAACAATCCGTAAAAATTATACCATTGATAACATGGAAAATTTATTGAAGATAATACGAACTGAAAGAACTCACATAGATAAATTAAGCCCTAACTCCTTTGATAGCATTAAAAAAAATATAAGAGAGAAGGGGTATAAAGATGAGAACATCCTTAGAGAGGGGTTAGCGATTATGGTCCTTGATTATCTTATAGATGCATCCAAAAAATTACAATTTGAAGAAGATATAGAGCTTTTCTTTAAAGTACTATCAGAGACTTTACCAAAAGAAACAAAATTGTTAGATTCTGCACCGATACCCGCAATGAGGAGAATTATTACTTCAAAGTTAAATATCACACATGAAGATTTTGACAGAATGCTCGTCAAATGTTTTTCAAACGGTTGGGTGTTCCTTGAAGGAGGTAGCCCTATAGGAGAAAGTGATGTGAAATATTTAACCATAGATGATAAAAAATATTATTACGTAAAATTAAAGAGAAAGGTATAATTTATCTCCTACAAGGCAAAAAAGAGGGGCAGGCAGGTGCATTTCAGGGTGCCGAAACACAGGAAACGGGTGCAGAAAAAACTACACGCATAGGCAATATTTTTAATATACACAACAACCATGTATGGAATGGGGGAAATGAGTACGGATATACCCATGTTAGGCGAAATCATAGACGAAACAATATTGGGCATTTGGAGCAAGAGGAAAAAAGTAGAAGGTTTGATATATGAAAAGAAATTTTGTCAATCCAATTTCAAACTGGTGGGGGATACATTATGGACAAAACTGACGGATTGGAATTGAAGCTCGGAGAAACGCAAGAAGGCTATATGAAAGTGGGGGCAAAAATTATTCACGATCTGAGCTCTGGAATTTATAGCGACCCAGCTAATTGCATAAAAGAATTAATTCATAATTCTTATGATGCGGACGCTACAAAAGTGATTATTAGGGCGAAACCTGATTTCAATACCTTTTCGATTACTGATGATGGCGACGGCATGAATTATAAAGACTTTGATTCAAAATTTACATGGATAAGTCGCTCGGACAAAAGAGACAAGGGGTATTTTTCAAAGATATACAAAAGACCATTGATCGGCAAAATTGGCATAGGATTCATTGCAATCTCCCAAATTTGTGACAATATGGAAGTCATATCTACTAAAAAGGGTGAACCCTATAAATTTGTAGCTAATATTGATTTCTCTCGTTATAAGAAATCAGAAGCAGCAAAAATGGAGTTTGTTAAAAAAAGTAAATATGGCTTAACCAATTATCAAGAAGAAGAAAAAGAACATTATACAATGATAATACTTACTGGCCTACAAGAGGGTTTTAAAGCGATGTTACAGGACAAGGATTGGGAAAGAATTGGGAAGAGATGGACAACCTTTGAGGGGTTGATATTTGAAGAGATAATATCAAAAATAGAAAATGATGGAATTGAGGAGGTTTCAAAGGAGGTTGGAGGATATTGGAGATTATTATTAGAATTGGCTGCAATTATTCCTGTTCCTTATTTTGAAAATGGTCCCATCTGTGCAAAAAATCTAGCTTCAAAAATAATAGATAAAATTAAAAAGCAGGTGACTGATTTGAATTTTCAAGTAGACTTTGATGGTATACTTTTGAAAAAACCAATCCGATTACCAAACGACAAAGAAATATTTGCAGATCCAAATGAATTTTATGTTAAACCCATTAATAAAAAATTTAACTTTGAGGATGGTTCTCATTTGGAATTTAGAGGCTATATTTATAATCAAAGAGAACAAATACTCCCTCGTGAATTATCAGGAATCATAATCAGGATTAAAAATGCTGCAGTTGGTGCATCTGATTTTAGTGGAGCAGACCATACATTTTTAAACTATCCTTTTGCTGAAAGAATGTATATGAATTGGACATTTGGTGAAATTTATATTGAAGACGGTTTAGAAGAAGCAATGAATATTGACCGTTCTACTTTTTTAACGACACACCCTCACTATCGAGAGTTGAGAAATTTTCTTCATGAAACTTTACATCAAGATGTTTTTAAGGAATCTAGAGTAAGATATATAAAAAGACGTGAAAGGAGAAAAAAAGATGAAGAACTTAATAGACTAGAACGATTAAATCACTTGGTAAACAAGATTTTAGGCCCTGATTTTTCTCTTGCATATATTGATGAGAAATGTGAATCACCAATATTTACCGAAAAAAATAAAATAATAATTTCAAAAAAGCATGAATTCTATAAATATATCCCTAAAAAACAAAGGGATATTGTCGAAGAGGTCTTAATTTCTTTGGAACTATCTATTATTAAATCTAATAATAATATCATTTTGATGAAGAACAAATTTCCCTACTACTTTAAGAAGATCAGGGAAGGTAAATAATGCTACAAATAGAATATCAAAAAAAATCGGATAGCGAAGCTTTCAATACTGTAAATAAAGCGTTTGTCAGAGAGAGATGGATTTTCTATGCTAAAGAAAGATTGAAAAGAACTGGTCACACCTATATTAGACTTTTTACATTACCGGGTGTAGATTGTCGAGATGTAGGCCTTTTTGTCGAACATGGTTTATTATATATTGGTAAAATTGGTTTTATCAATGATACTTTGGCATTCGCTGAGAAAATACCGGAGAGATATATCCGAATAAAAAATGCATTACCAAATTCGCGCGGTTTCAAAGGAACGTATCAATATTTTGTTGGTAGAAGAAGTATTGGCTTTTCACCTCAAGCAGAGAAATGGTTTCCTTTTGACGTTATAAATCTGGATTTTACTGGACCCGGATTTCTCCACACCAACGATTATAAAACCTCTTCAATAATGTATTCTATAAAGAAAACATTTGAAGCACAAAAATTAAAAAGACAATCATTTACGCTATTTTTAACTTTAACAGCTGAAGAGAAAATGGATACAGAGGAAGGAAAAACGGAATTAATGAATTGTATTAGAGAAAATAAAGAAAGATTCGCGGATTTTAAAATAAAGTATGAGGAAATGTTTGATGATGACAATTTTGGAACGTACCAGAGGTTTATATCCTTTGGTGTTTCAAAAGTAATTATTAAATGGGGCGCTGAAAATCAGTTTGATGTAAACGAAAAAGAATGCTGTACATATACCGGAGGAGGGAGTAAACGAAATAAAATGGTATCTTTTATTTTTGAGTGTGAATATATTGGCTTACCGGATGGTTATGGAGGTACTTTAACATCTATGGATAAGGTATATGTGGAAAGAATAAGATCAATTCTGAATCTTGAGTTAGAAATTGTTGAGTCAATACTTTCAAAAGATAAAAAGTTAAAAGAGAAACTAGAACAAGAGACACAAAAGGTGCCCTACTCCTTTAAGCCGTGTTAAATGGTGGTCAGATTTGAAAATTCTATTAGTTGAACCAAAATTTCCTATACCTCCCAAAAGTAAAAATCACAAGATTTTTCTACCTATAGGTTTATACACTCAAATGTAGTAGCAAAATCTCCTAGATGATAAAAATGTCCTTGAAAGATTTAGACTTAAAGAATGCATACGATTCTGATTCTGATGACATCCTCGATGATTTTTATATCCCAGTACTATCAAATTCTGTTAAATATAAAAGATTAGCTGGGTTTTTCTCTTCAAGCAGTCTTGCTGTGGCTGCAAAAGGAATTTCTAAGTTCATATCTAATGGTGGACATATGGAATTGATTTGTAGTGCTAAATTACGCAAATCAGATGTTGAAGCAATTAAAGAAGCACATGAAAATCCTACAAAAGTAATAGAAAGAATAATACTTGAAGATTTAGACAGTTTAGAAGATGAGTTTATCCGAGATCATGTAAGGGCTCTTGGATGGATGATAGCTAATAATACCTTAGAAATCAAGGTGGCTGTTGTAACTGATGAAAATATTACCCCTATGGATGAAGAAAAGATAGAAAAATATGGAATATTTCATCAGAAGGTTGGAGTCCTTGAGGATGAAAATGGTGACAATATCGCGTTTAGTGGCTCTGACAATGAGTCTGCAACGGCATGGGAAGAAAATATTGAAGAATTTAAGGTTTTTCGTAGTTGGATAGAGGGTGAAAGACCTTATCTTATTGCAGATAGTGAGAAGTTCAAAAAATTTTGGAATGATGATGCAAGAAGAACAAAAGTAATAGATGTTCCCACTGCAGTGAAAAAGAAATTAATTGAAATGGCTCCAGATAATATCGACGAATTAAAACTGGAAAAATGGTTAAAAAAAAGGATTGAAAAGAAGAAAAAAATAATTAAACTATGGGAATATCAAAATCAAGCAATTACAAACTGGATAAATAATGATAGAAAAGGGATTTTTGAGATGGCAACAGGGACAGGAAAAACATTTGCTGCTTTAGGTGGTCTCAAAAAAGTGATGGAAGGAGAGAAAATATTAGTCACTGTTATTGCTTGTCCTTATGACCATTTAATAAAACAGTGGATGGATGACATAAACGAATTTGGAATGACTTATGATACTACCGTTGCTGATAGTAGCAATCCAGGTTGGAAGGACAAATTAGCTGATTCTCTCTTGGACATAAAGAACGGAGTTAATGAGAAATTAATAGTGCTAACAACCCATGCTACCTTCCCGACGGATGATTTCATTAAAATAATTAGGATACCAAATGAAAAATTATTTTTAATTGTTGACGAAGTCCATGGAATTGGAGCGCCTGAGAGAAAGAAAGGCTTAATAGAGGATTATCATTTTAGATTGGGTTTAAGCGCTACCCCTAAACGTTGGTTTGATTTAGAAGGCACAGAGAAACTTTTTGATTATTTTGGAGGTACTGTTTTTGAATTTTCATTAAAAGATGCAATTAACACAATAAATCCAATTACAGGAAAAACTTACCTTGTACCATATGAATATAGACCGTTCTTTGTAGAACTCACTGAAGAAGAATTAGAAAAATATGAAAAGGAAAGTGAAAAAATCGCCAAATCATATTACCGGTCAAAAAATGATGAAGAAAAAGAAAGATGGTTTTCTTTGTTATGTTTTAAACGCCAGGAGATTATTAAAAACGCCATTAACAAGTATGATGCATTTAATAGAATATTGAATGAAACAGATGAAATAAAGCATTGGTTAGTTTATTGTTCACCTGAACAGATAGGTAGAATACAAGATATTTTAAATGAAAGGGGTATCGTTCAACACAAATTTACTATGGATGAAGGTACAAAACCTGAAAAGAGATATAATGGCTACTCTGAAAGAGAGTTTTTACTCCAAAAATTTGCTGAAGGGACATACCAAGCGCTAGTTGCTATGGGATGTTTAGATGAAGGGGTTGATGTTCCACCGGCTAAAACAGCTATAATGTTAGCAAGCACAGGAAATCCTAAACAGTACATTCAAAGAAGAGGAAGGGTTTTAAGACGCTTTTCAGGTAAGGAGAAGGCGATTATTTATGATATCATAGTTGTACCAACTCTTTCCGGTGCTATAAGTAATGATTTCTTAGAATTAGAAAGGAAAATACTGAAGAAAGAATTAAAAAGGTATAGGGAGTTTGCATCTATCGCACTTAATAGTACAGAGTGTCTAAACAAAATTTACATAATCGAGAAAAAATTTAAGGTGTGATGAGTGATAAAATGGGAAAAGACATCAAGATAAGAGAGGAAATTAATGAAAAAATAAAAGAGAAAATAACCAATGGCAAATTTCCTGAAGAGATTAAGGAATTTTTAAATAAGATGCTTTTAATAGAATTCGATCATATCGATGAAATCAAACCGAGAGTTAAAGAAGAATACGAATCTCATATTAAAAAATACGCTAAGAAATGGAAGGGCGAGTAGAATGATAATAGATTACATAAAGCTAAAAAACTATCGGCAATATAGAGATCAAACAGTTAATCTGGGTGCTGGAGAGAAAGGAAAAAATATTGTGATTATTGAAG
Organism: Nanobdellota archaeon; assembly: GCA_018894775.1. GTDB lineage: Archaea > Nanobdellota > Nanobdellia > SCGC-AAA011-G17 > VGLX01 > JAHIPG01. The sequence goes on along the minus strand of JAHIPG010000241.1, from coordinate 4,754 downwards.
GGAGAAACGGAGCCGGCAAGACAAATATTCTCAATGCAATTACATGGTGTTTGTATGGCCAAGAATTTCATATCAGTAAAAGCGAAGGGCTACCTATTGTAAACACATCAGCCCTCAATGACTTAGGAGTGAATGAAAAAACTACTGTAGAAGTTGAAATCCAATTAATAAGCAATGATAAAAATAAAAGATATAAAATAAAAAGAACTGTTTGGATACAAAAATCAGAGAAAGACGATGCTGAACAAATCAGCGACCGCTACCTATCAAATCAATCTGATGGAACAAAACTAGAAGTGTTTGTGCAGATAGGGAAGGATATAAAAGGAGAGTTTCGTGATCCTGCCCATATTGTCCAGCGATTACTGCCAGAAAAAATTAATGAGTACTTCCTTTTTGATGGGGAAAGATTAGACAATTATTTCAAAGAAGAATCGGGGGGGATAATAAAAGAGGCTGTTTTTAAAATATCCCAGTTAGATTTATTAGATAGAATGATTGATCATTTGAACAAAACAAAAGATGAGTTTTTGAGGTCATCTGAAGGGTTGACTCCAGAAATAAAAGAACTTGAAGAAAAGAAAACTGCTTTACTAGACTCGTTAGAAAAGATGAAAAATGAATTAGGGAAACAATCAAATGCAAAAAAGGAGGCGAAAGAACATAGAAATGAAATTGATAAAAAACTAAGGGAATCTCCTAGGAATATTAAGAAATTAGCAGAAGAAAGAGAAGGATTGGAACAAGATTTACTTAAATTAGAAAGCGAGCTGGAGGAAGAAAGAAAAAATAGATCTGATTACCTAATTGAGATGTCTCCCCTAATATTAACTCACGAAGCAATTAATCAATCTTGGCGAATTATTAGCAAGCAAGAAGAGGCGGGAAAAATCCCTCCACCTATCGCAAAAAACTTCTTAGAAAGATTGCTCGAAAAAGGTGTTTGTATATGTGGTACAGATATATCAAAGAAAAATGAATATAGAAAAAATGTAGAATTATTCCTACAAAGTTGCAAGGATATTGGTAACATAAGTGGAGAAATCATCGAGCTATGTGGTTACTTAAGAGGATTAATAGATGAAAGCTCAGATTTTCGTAAAAAGCAAATTATGTATGGAAAAAGAGTCGAAGACTTAGAAGAGAGGGAAAAAAAGAATAACGAAAGACTAAAAAGGATTGAAGAGGAAATTAAAGGTTGTGATGTGAAAGAGATCAAAAGGTTAGAAGAAAAACTAGAGGAGTATAATAACGAAATAAGCAATGTGGACCAGAAAATAGGTGAAATTAAAGTTAAGATAGATAACATGAAAGATGAGAGGCTCGTGCAGATTGACCGCGATCTAAACAAAGAACTAAAAAAAGAAGAGAAATTCCAAGAACTTCGTAGAATTCTTTCTTTCTGTAATAGCGTTTTAGATATTGCAAATAAAATTAAAACTGAGATTATGGGAGAAATACGAGAAGAGATAGAAGAGAAAACAAAGAAGCAATTTTTCGATATAATCTGGAAGAAAGTGACATACAAAGAAGTAAAAATAGATGACAATTACAATTTTTTAGTTCTAGATCAGACTGGCAGAAAAGCACTGGGTACTTTGAGTGCCGGAGAAAGGGAATCGTTAGCATTATCATTTATGGCCGCGCTAAATACAGTTTCGGGTTTTGATGTGCCAATAGTTATAGACACCCCTTTAGCAAGAATTGATACAGAGGAGAGACAAGATATTGCAAGAAGCTTGCCAGAATATTTCAAGGACACACAGGTGGTAATATTGGTAACTGGTGCAGAATACACGCCTGCAGTTAGAAAAAGCTTATCTAAAAACGTTTGTAAGGAATATAAAATAAAATTCGAAGAATATAAAAAAGGGAGTGAAGCGAAGGTGGTCTCATATGAAAAGTAAATCCCCAGACAGACTGAGTTGTAGGAAAGGTGACAGAGAAATTTATGACCTCTTAAAAAAAGAAGAGCTTTTAAAGGGAAAACCCCTTATAGACATTTTTATGATGGCGTTGACTACAGGCTACAAAGAGAAGCACAGAGTTAAATTGGATACTAAAGACGGGCTTATACTCCTTTACCATGTCCCAACAAAACTAAAAAGCATAATGAAAGCAATAGCTATAGCAGAAGAAGAGGCCGATTTAAATGTATTACTCGACGAAGCAAAAGTTTACTCTATTGCCGAAGAGTACGCAGCTGGTGGTATAAAAATATTAAAAACCAAAGTTTTGGGTGGAGAATTTGGGAGTTATATTAAAAAACTTGAATCGGAATTAGTAGATGAGTTTGAAAAAATTAAGAAGTAATTATTTATAATCTTAAAAAAACAGGAGAGATCGGAAGACCTATATATTCCGAGGTTTATATGAAAATGGTGAAAAAAAACATCAAAAATGAGTCGTTGAGCATTCTATTAGTGGAGCCAGACTTTCCAATTCCTCCTAAAAGCAAAAATCATAAGAACTTTCTACCGATTGGTCTTCTAAAGATTGGGGCGTACCTGAAAAATACTAGGAGAGTTACAAAGGTAAAGTTAGTGAGGGGAAATGCTCGAGCAGGTTTTGTTCCAGATGAAATATGGATAACTTCACTATTTACATATTGGAGCGAGTATTTCTGGAATAGTGTCAAGTTTTATCGCAGTGCTTACCCAAACAGCGTCATTCGAGCTGGTGGAATATATGCTTCGCTTCATTTTAATAACAAAGACTTTAAGGAGAACTGTAAGCAATACTCAGTTAAACCACATTTTGGTATTTATGATGCTGCAGATAAGTGTCCGCCGGAGTATTCATTGATTCCACCCAATCCACACCCACTTAATTATCAGATTATTCATTCGACTAGGGGTTGCCCTAGGCATTGTAAATTCTGTTATACTTGGAAACTTGAACCAAAATTTACATCAAAGAGAACTATAAAGGATGAAATTTGTTCTAATAAGCTAGTTTTTTATGATAACAATCTATTAACGAACAAACATATTGATGAATTTCTTAAAGAAATTTCAGGGTTAAAGTATAATAGCAAAGTGGTCCGTTGCGAATCTCAAAGTGGCTTTGATGGACGGATACTCGAAGAAAGACCAGAACTTGCAATTGCACTCAAAAAGGCAAGGTTCGACAATCCAAGGATCGCATGGGACTGGAATTATAGTCAATGGAAGCGAATTGAAAAACAGATACATACACTAGAAAATGCAAGATATCCTGCAAAGGATATATATGTTTTCATGATATTCAATTGGGACATACCTTTTCTAGAGATGGAAAGGAAACGACTCAAGTGTTGGAAATGGAAAGTTCAAATTACGGATTGTAGGTATAGGCCTATGACACAACTTTATGACCATTTCAACTCAAGAAGCCGTCAAAATTCAGAAGACTATTTCATCCATCCGAAATGGTCCGACGCAGAAGTAAAGCAATTCAGGAGAAACGTAAGAAAACAAAACATCTGTGTTCGACATGGATTCCCATTTCATAGTGGTCTTCTCGAAAGAAAAGGTGTGACTAAGAAATTATCAATGGAGTTGAGAGACCTTCCAAGAGAAAAGGTTTTACAAAAGGTCCCCGATGCATGGTTCCCTGATAAAATTTGTAAACCACCAACGAAGTGCTTTTAGAACTCAAATTTAAAGGTATTTTCTTTTCAACTTACTTTCAACTTCTCATAACTAACCTATAACTAACCTGTAACTAAGTAAAAGAACTGCTGCGCCTGATCGGAAAATGTGAACTACATCCCAATGTCCACTCTCACATCTTCCGATTATAAAAATTTTGTTTCAGCGCACAATGAAATAGTTATTGAGGATGTGAAAATACCGATAGGGGAGCGCTGGAAGGTTAAAAGATTGCAGCCTGAAGATTTTGAGATGGAAACAAACACTGTCTGGAGTTTTCCAAAGCGCGGGGACTGGGCAACGCATTACCTGAATGCAAAGTACAGGGGGAACTGGGCGCCGCAGGTACCAAGAAACCTGATTTTAAGGTACTCAAAAAAGGGCGAGACTGTTTTGGATGCTTTTGCAGGCAGTGGAACAACATTAATTGAGTGCAAGCTGTTGGGAAGAAACGGGATAGGTGTTGACATCAACAAAGAGGCAATTATGATTACAAGGGACAGGCTCAATTTCAGCTCAATTGATGCAGACTTCCCAGACTCAACACAAAAAACATATCTCGGCGATGCAAGAAACCTTAATTTGATTAAAAAGGAAAGTATTGATTTAATTGCCACACATCCGCCTTATGCGAGCATAATTCCTTATACAAAAAACTCAAACCATAAACAGGAAGGAGATTTGTCAAAGGTTCATTCCATTAATGAATTCGCAGGAGAAATGAAAAATGTAGCGCATGAGTTTCAGCGAATCCTTAGACCCGGAGGGTACTGCGCTGTTTTAATGGGCGATACAAGAAGGCACAAGCATCAGGTTCCAATATCGTTCAGGGTAATGCAGTCTTTCTTGGAGGAATATTTTATTTTAAAAGAGAATATAATAAAGGTGCAGCATCACACAAAAACAGCACCACTCTGGAAAAATATGTCAGTAAAATTCAATTTCCTGCTTCTTATGCATGAGCATCTTTTCATCTTCAGAAAACCGGAAAAAGATGAGAAACTGAGCAGGTTTAAGGAAAGTATGAGATGGTAGTAAACTAAAAGTGCAGGGAGGAAAAAACAGTTTTTGTTTCGAAAGGAGGTGGAAATAAATATGTTCCTCCCTACAAAAAAGTAAATG
>JAHIPG010000240.1 GCA_018894775.1 Nanobdellota archaeon | reverse complement strand
TAGGTCTTTCAAAAAGGTTTCATTGGCTTTTAAAGAAACATATCCTGTGTCCTCTTCAACTAATAAGCGATTTCTATCTGTATCTGCAAACAATTCGCTGGGCTTATAAAACCCTCCATCCTCTGCAGGAACCCAGCTGGCATTACGTAGAAATTCAAGAAAGGAGGAAGCTTCATAATCTTTAGAGTATTCTGTACGGTTAAACCACTTGTATCTAATACTGCAATATCCTTTTTCTTTATAAAATTTCCAGTTTTTCTCAAGAGATTCCCAAAGAAGAACCATTCGCCTTTTGATTTCAACCTGATCATTTGTTTTGGCACAGCACTCAATCAGCCCTTTTACATCATTACTGTAATCATCGCCATAAATTTCATGTATGCCCTGCGCCGAATATTGTTTTTTGACCCATCCATACTCCTTCTTGCCACTTATTGAAGCTCAGTTTTCTTCTTTCACAACTATCGGAGAACTCCATACTCCAAGAATGTCAAAGAACTTTCTCCATGTATGCTCTACTTTTTGCTTACCCCTCTTTCTCTTTTTTATCTCTCTCTTTTCTCTATTTAAATAGTAAGGTGAAAGAAAATATACGCCTTCTATTCCTTCAAACAAATCCTCCATTACTTCGTTTTTACCAAATCTTTTGGAAAAATATATTTCCCCTGCTTTTCTGTATTCTTCAACTATACCACCATCTTTATAGCAAAAAGCTCTCAATAAAACAGTGCTTTTTATATCATCAATAATATCCTCGGATAATTTCTTATTTCTGATTTCAGTCTCTATTGTTGACCAATGTATTCTGATATAATCAGCGAATTTATACAATCTTAAATCATCGTAGTTCTTGTATTTCCCGCTTGAGAACTTAGGGAGTATTACATCTTTTATAATATGCACCTGTTTGAAATATTTTCTTACGCCGACACTATTAAGCCAATTCTTGACTCGATTTCTTCTCTCCTCGATTTCTGGATTTTCCTCTTTTCGATGGACAATGCTTGATTCCTGAAAATAACGGTTTAGGAAAACGATTTCTCCCTCGGAAAAAAGTTGATGGATTTCTGCAACATCAATGTTTTGAGGGTAGCAGATTAACCTATCAGGCATTGCAGGATCTTTCAAAGGAACAAGGCTGTCATCGTCAGTTAGAATAAGTTTAGTTTTTTCTAGCTCCTCAAACAGATTCTTGGTATCCTCACCCCAGTTCCGTTGACTACTTGCATCAAAGACTGAACTTAAATAATCATGGAGGCTAAGGAACCATTCCTTATCTTTCTTTTTGAGCGCCTCTTCATTTTTAAGAAAATCGACCACTTCTCTTGGCCCAACTTTTTTGGCACCCAACTCAAACAAGACATTTTTAGCTCTGCGGGAAACACCTGGATTAACATAGAAAACCTCTTTACCTAGCAATACTTTTAAATCCGTCTCAGAAAGAATATGCCTTAATCGGTCATTAGAGGGGATTATACAGTCTATCGGTTTTATCCATCCCTTTGATGTTTTGGCTATTTCCTTCCCCTTAAGAGCTTCAATAAATGTATTATAAAGTTGCTTTATGAGCTCATCTTGAACTTCTTCAGGCAATGGAATAAAATCGTATAAAAAACTTCCCAATAACGGGTCATTCTTTATTTCATCTATGGCATTTCCCGCCAGATTACCAAGCTCTTTCATTAACCAGTAGTTCCATGATTCATCCGAGATACTTTCTCTTCCAATCGTTGGTAAGAAATCCGCCTGGATGAGAAAAGGCAAATCTGTTCTCTTTTTTGTAGGAAGATAGCAATATGCTACTCCGCTTTTTCTTAGCGCCTCTATTGCAGAACTATCGATGGGGAAAATAATTGTTATGCGTGTTTCATCTATTCCTTCTTTTCCCTTTGGCACAATTTTTTCATCTTTAACGTCTATATCTCGGTGAAATACCTTCCATTTTGTTTCTTGGTTTGTGTGTGTATTTTGCAAGGATATTAAACCATTCTCTGTATTTCTCTTGATAGCCCAGTTAATTTTGTTCGTATTATCAATGAAGTTTAATTCTTCAAGCTCTCTCAGAAAAAGGAGTATTTTGTCATCTATTAAGTTGAAGTTCTCAATTAGCTCTTTCGGACTCGATAATCCAGAAGAATAGGGCAAAATAAAAATTGCCCCCTTTGCTGGAGAACGGTAATCTTTCACATTCTCTGAAATGGATGTTAAAGCATTAGGATATACATAATTTTCTACCTCGAAATTAAACTCACCGGATATTATCTGTGGCTTCTTTGTTATATTAAAAACTGATTTAAAACCAATGCCGAAAAAACCGATTCTCCTCTTTTTTCCACCAGGTCTAACAGAACAAATTCGCCAAACATCCTTCTTGTCGAATGGCTTTCCATCATTGATTATGCTTACATCTCCATCGTTGAATATAAAAGTAATGGACTTAGCAGCTTCGTCTTCGGCATTTTGAATCAGTTCAAGAGCATAATGAATTTTCTCACCATACAAACTGTGGCTTGTAAGTTCAAGCAGATTGTCTCTATCTTCCGATTTTTCTTTTTCTTTAGCAGCTCGAATTTGTTGAATCAGATTTATATTCCAGTTCATATCTAAATTTGTGTACCTCTATTAATAAAATTTTGTTTTTAAACAAGCATGGGCTTGCAAATTCTTTATAGGAAATTATTATACCACATCCTAAAAAGACCTAAAAGCATAAAAGACAAACCCTAAAAAGCGTTTTAAGTGTTTTTCTTTTGAACTTTTCCCCTTTTCCTTCTGAAAAATCTGACTACGTCTGCCTCGAATTAATCAGAAAATTCCAGACAGACGTTTCTCAAGTCTCCGCTCATCGCAGGCTCTTCCCTCTGCCTTGAGAACCATCAGATTTTTTCTCTAAAGAAATAAATCAAAACCTATTCCGATACTCACTGCCATTGCTTGTTGCTTCCCATGGCTCTTCTTTTCCCTTATCCACTACCATAGGTATCTCTCCTACAGAAACAATATCTCCTGCAGGCACAACTGCATCCTCGCTGAAAATTGACTTGGCACCATACTCAAATGTACTCATAGGTTCCCTGCTGAAATAGTAACTCTTCAGATAAAAAAACTTCCCGTCATAACCCTGAAGCTCACCATGATGAAAACCCTGAGGCGTGCGTACAACAACTTCGCTGCCGTATAATTCTGAAACAACATCATCAATCCTCTCGTCTCTTTCATGCTGGCTGCTTCCTGCCTGTTCTCTCCTACTGCCATCCTTGAAACCTGCGCGCCCTGCATTCACACCAGCATATACCCCATTTCTGAACTCTTCCTCATATTCTGAGCCATCAGCCAACCTGGTTTTCCTCCTATAGTTTAAAGGCGTGTGGCCTTTTTCTTTACAGCTCCTAAGAAAATCGTCCAATGACATAACACAGTAAGAATGTGAAGAATATATAAATTTTTCCCTGTTTAGCTTTTATATGCTATAAGGTGAAGGATGGATAAAAATTGGGGTGAGTTTGGTAATTTGCCAGCACAATCAGAATGCAGCATGCAAGTAAATGCTTATGACGTAGAAAATAGTGACTAAGAATTATTATTTCTGAGGGGAGATATCTATAGTGAGATGGCCTGCTTCTTTATTTTTAATATTCTTTTTATGAGATTCTCTTAGTAATCTACCATATTCTCCATTTACTCCACGTGATATTGGTTCATTACTCTTTCCATTTTCATTAATAACATGCGCATCTTTTATTACAGAACCCTCTTTAAGAGTTTTATAAGCTATCCTTCTATCTTTTGTCCAGAAAGGATAGATAT
>JAHIPG010000239.1 GCA_018894775.1 Nanobdellota archaeon | reverse complement strand
AAATCCTTCACAAATTCTTAGAAAACTGTTATTAAGATTAAAACATAATAAAAAAGTACCGACAGAAAGGCTTATATATACCGCATATATATGGTATATACATGGTGCATGCAATGATAAACATAACAAAACAGGCAAACCAGGTACTTAACATAGTGAAAGCTAAATATGATTTCAAGGACAAATCAGAAGCAATAGATTATGTTGTACTGCACTTCGGACAGGAACTTCTAGAACCTCAATTAAGACCAGAATTCATAGCTGAGATGAAGAAAAGACAAAAAGAGCCTACTGTTAAGGTAAAAGACTTCAGGAAACATTTCAAGCTAAAATAAAATGTATTCTTTGGAAATAAGAAAAATCGTAGAGAAAATATTCTTCAAACTATCTAGAAAGGACCATAAACAATTGGAAATCATATAGAAAAAGGTAGAGGATATACTAAAGAACCCTAACCACTACAAAAATCTAAGAAAACCTCTTCAAAATCTCAAAAGAATACACATAGACAAGAGCTTTGTCCTTACATTCTCAGTAAATGAAAAGAAAAAAAGAGTAATACTGGAAGACTACAGACACCATGATGAAATTTACAAAAATTAATCCTCAATACCAAGAACTTCCTTAATAATATTTTCCTGTATCTCACGCATCTTAGAAATCTTCAACTTCTCAGAATTAATCAAAATAGAAAAAGCCATCCAATCACCATCCTTCAACATGTAACCACTCATAGCACTGACGTCATCTAATGTACCTGTCTTCATCCTGAGCTGATTATCATAACGTTTTACCAAGCCTTCCATGAAACAATCAAAAAACTTCTGACCATAGGCATAAGAAAGCATACCAACAAAATCATCAGCAGTAAATAAACTATTTCTTGACAATCCAGAACCATCAGCAATAACATAACCATCACCAACAACCCCCTCCAGATAATTGGTAATTATACCAAGACCTCCAAAATACTTCCCAGGCCTTTCATTAAACTCAGCATCCAATACCTTAACCAACTGATCAGCTATTAAATTATTACTAAACTCATTCATGTCAGCAACAATATCACCCAAAGGCTTTGAAATATGAATAAGAAGAATCTTAGAATCTTCAGGAATTTCTCCTTCCTTAACCTCACCTTTAACTCTAATACCAGAATCCTCAAGATGATGCTTTAAGGTTGAAGAGAAATACGTACCAGGCTCATCAATACTCATACGAAAAATCTCTCTCTGTCTAGGACGAACAGAACCATAGACAGCAACACCATCATCAGTCTTATTAGCCCAAACACCTCTCTTACTGCTAGTCTTAGTCTTATTCTCAATCTTAAAATAATCAACAAAAGGATCAGTACTAACACTAGTCCTATAACCCTTCTTCTTACCACCCTTCACCAAAACATTAACAATATTAAAATTCAAACTCAAAGCTCCTAATTGAGCATTATATGTCTTCAACTCCTCCTCAGGCTCTGTCTCAGAATAACCAGGAGCACGAGAATCATCATCAAAATAAGAATCATCAAAGAAAATATTACCACTAATCTCCTTAACACCTTTCTCAACAAACTTATCAACAATCTCCTCCAACTCCTCAGTAACAAGGGAAGGATCACCATAACCCTTAACATACAAATCTTTAACAACACAATCAATAATCTCACCATAAAACATGGTAGTAAAATGATAATCACTGCCAAGATTACCCAAGGCAGCAATACCAGTCGGTAACTTAACATTAGAGGCAGGAATAAGATAATTATCAGAATCACGCTCATAAACCAACTCACCATTCGTCAAAGACTCAATCTTAATGCTGACAGACATATCCTCATAATAAGGCTCAATAATAGCATCTATACTTTCAACTAAACTCTTCTCCTCAGCTTTAACAGGCATCACACCTAGAAAAAAAGGTATTACTAATGCAGCAAAGAACTTTTTCAATTTCATACAAAAAAAGAGATAAATCATTGGTTTATAAACCTGTTGCATAAAACCTTTTATAACTCAAACTGCCAATAAGACAATATGAAGAAACTAAACAACAGGCTGAGATGGGCGCTCATTGGAGCATTTCTCGGAGGACTGATAGCACTAATCGGTTTTTTAGTACTCAAACTTACACCAGACACCAGCTTTATCACAATCATCCTATTCATGATACCAAGAGCAATACTAGGAGCAATAGTAGCAATGATACTAGGACCAATAGCAGAAAAGAAAAAAAGATCGCATGGATATTGAATCCAGCACTAGTAAAAAAATACCTTAACAAACCGCCTATTCAAACCTTTTCGAACGAATCAGAATAAGGCAAAAGTTCAGAAAGCTTCACAGACTTATCCTTAGACAAGATAACCTCTGTACCAATGTTGCTTTTATCAATCTGACGGATAAACTCTCGGCACCTACCACAAGGAGAAACCACATAAACGCCTTTCTCATCCTTCCAGACAGCAACAATCTTAGCCATCTTATACTCTCCAGCAGTCACCATAGCAGCGATAGCACTATGCTCAGCACAGAAACCAACACCAGAACCGACATCAATAGAAACACCAAGGTAAACATTACCCTTATCTGTCACCAAAGCAGCACCGACATTAGCAACCTTAAACTCCCCAATCATCTTTGTATTGATAACAGACCCTGCCTTCTCAATCAACTCATCATTAGTTAATTCTTTCATAAGACTATAACAAAGAATAATGGTTTTATAAAATTACCTATAAAAACCATTAAATAATTAAAAGACTTAGAAATAATTATGCCAAAAAAGAAAGTAATCATTGTAAACACTAATATTGGAAAAAACACCCAGTTTGTAGAGAAGCTAAAGGAATTTCTTGACCTAATGAAAGTAGATACAAAGATCATCAATGGGTGGGAGAACAAAAACCCCCTGGAACTAAAACCAACACACATAATACTATCAGCAGTCCCACCATCAAGCAATTTTTCACTATCCGAGCCAGAGAACCAAAAGTTAGTAAAAAAACACTTTTCTTGGCTAAAAAAAGCCAAATGTCCAGTATTAGGTATCTGTTACGGCCATCAGATAATAAGTTTTATTTTTGGAGGGAAAGTCTCCAAACTAAAAAAGATGAGATACAAGGAAAATTACAAGCTAAGCATACCTTACAACGAAACAATATTCAAGGATATCAAATCAATATCCGTTAATGTAACCCATCATAATTACACATCAAAAATGCCAAAAGGGTTCAAGTTAATCACGCAAAAACACAAAGTTCCTTATATCATATACAATCCTAAGAAAAAAATGTATGGCTTCCAGTTCCACCCCTACTATCAGGATTTCATAACAGTAGAATTACTAAGAAGATTTCTAGAATTAAAATAATTATTTTTCATACTTAAGAATAAGAAACCATCTAAGAAAAAAAGAACAAAAAAATAAGATTTACCCCTTTTATTCCATCTTACCGATTCTAAACATCTTAGTGCCACACTTAGGGCAAACACCAGTAACAGCATCACGGCCATTCTTCATCTTAATAGCCTTAGCATCCTTCATTTCCTGTTTTGCCTTGCATTTGACACAATAACCTTGTACCATATTTTTTTCCTCCAATATTATACAAAATAAAGGGAATTTATTGTTTTTAAAAGTTATGTATGAGGGAATTACCTAAGAAAATCAATATCATCAACACTTTCAACAAACTGGACATACTTAAAATGCTGATCAGACTTGACAAAACCCTTATCAATCAGGAAGTCCAACAGTTCCTTGTTCCTCTGGCCAATAACAATAACAGGAGGAAGATTGTTTACAACAGCATGGACCCAGGAAACAAAAAACTCATCTAAAGTACCAATCTGACCAGGCAGAACAATAAAACGCTCAGCCTTCATCAACTCCTGAACCCTTCTCTGATAATCGCTAAAACGGATAACCTCTGTTGAATAAATATTACCCTTAGCAAGTTCTGGAATGTGCTCATTGTCAACAATAACACCAATAACCTTACCACCCTCCTCACTTGCACCTTTAGAGGCAGCCTCCATAGTACCACAATTACCGCCATTCTTCAGAACATGACCCTTCTTAGCAATTCTTTTACCTAATTGATAGGCTAACTCATAAGTCTCCTCATCAGGCCTAGAACCGCCGAAAACTGTTATAATCATAAGAAAAAAGGAGAATTCTATTATTTAAAAAATTTATTAAAAAAACTAATCATTGTATTCTTCCAAAAAATACTCTTTAGGCTTATTCTCATCAATGTACTCATCAACAGCATACTTAGAAGGGCTAATCAAAATCTGAACAAGGTCATGCTGCCTGTCATGCACGTTCTCAACCCAACTTTCACACCTAGCAACAGCATAATCAGAACCACCGAAATTCTCCCACTCATTGATAAGAAGATTAGTCAGGCCATAATTCATAGGAATATAGACGCATAAACCAAGAGTACATCCAATAGCCATGCTCTTATACATATCCTTGATCCTTTTAGAAAGTTTTGCCATATTCAAAAGGTTGTTTGAATGTTTTATAAAAGTTTTCCCAAAATTTT
>JAHIPG010000238.1 GCA_018894775.1 Nanobdellota archaeon | reverse complement strand
TAGATGCTTCAGAACTTAAATATTGCCAGTTTAGTGATGATGAATTCAATAAATTAAAATTAAATGAAGGGGATATACTGGTAATTAGATCAAATGGGAGTAGGGCCCTTGTTGGGAGATCTGCAATAGTAACAAAAGAATTTAATAATTATTGTTATGCCGGATATTTAATACGATTGAGATTAAGGAAAGAGTCAATCACCTCAAAGTTTTTCAATTACGCCCTTCAGTCAGGATATATTAGGCTCCAAATCGAGAAAAAAGCAAAGTCGACTAGTGGTGTGAATAATATTAATGCTAAGGAGCTAGGTTCTATGGCCATTAATATGTTTTCTATCGAAGAGCAAGAACAAATCGTCCAAGAAATCGAATCTCGCTTTTCGGTTATCGACAAGTTGGAGGGGACAGTTGACAATGCTCTGAAGAAGTCAGAGCAGTTAAGGAATTCCATCTTGAAATCAGCGTTTGAAGGAAAACTCGTGAGCTATGAAGGTGATACCTGATGACAGACCCAAAACAATTAGTCCAGAAGTTATGGAATTATTGTGATATCCTCAGAGATGATGGTTTATCTTATGGAGATTATGTAGAGCAGCTAACCTATCTACTTTTCCTGAAGATGGATGATGAAAGGAGCAAGCCACCGTTTAACAAGAAATCAGACATTCCTGAAAAATATAACTGGCAATCATTGATTGAAAAAGAGGGTGCAGAGCTAGAAGCGCATTACATCGAAGTTCTTAGGGAATTAGGGACAGAGGACGGCATCATCGGGGTGATATTCAGAAAAGCCCAGAACAAGATCCAGGACCCTGCAAAGTTAAGAAGATTAATGGTGGATCTAATCGACAAAGAAAGCTGGCTCTCTTTAGAAGCAGATGTTAAAGGAGATGCTTACGAAGGGCTTTTGGAGAAAAATGCAGCAGACGTTAAGGGTGGCGCAGGCCAGTATTTCACACCTAGACCTCTAATCAATGCGATGGTCGAGGTCATGCGTCCAGAGCCAGGAATGAAGATTCACGACCCTGCCTGCGGCACAGGAGGATTTTTACTTTCTGCTTATAATTTCATTGCAAAGAATTACGACTTAAACAGAGACCAGAAGTATGAACTAAAGCATAAAACATTTACTGGAAACGAGATTGTTCCAATGGCTGCGAGACTCTGTGTTATGAATCTATATCTGCATGGAGTGGACGGTGAAGAAAATCCAATAAGCTCACAGGATTCCCTGAAAAAAAATCCCGGCGGGATTTACGATATGGTTTTAACCAACCCACCATTTGGAAGGAAGTCATCTGAAACAATAATTACGGAAGAGGGCAAGACTGCCAAGAAAGACCTAACTATCATCAGGGACGACTTCTGGGCAAAAACAAGCAACAAGCAGCTTAACTTCCTACAGCACGTTAGAAGTATTTTAAAGATTAATAAAAGGGCAGCCATTGTACTTCCTGATAACGTTTTATTTGAGGGCGGTGCTGGTGAAACAATAAGAAAAAAACTTATGCAAACCTGTGACCTTCATACTATCCTAAGGCTTCCCACCGGCGTCTTTTATGCTCAAGGAGTTAAAGCTAATGTTCTATTCTTTGACAAAAAGGCAGCATCGGAGAAGCCCCAGACCTCGAAAGTATGGATTTACGACCTACGAACAAACATACACTTTACTCTAAAGGAAAATCCTATGAAATTTGAGCATCTCCAGGACTTCATTAACTCATACAATCCCCAAAACAGGTACGACAGAAAAGAAAACGAGAGATTCAAATGCTTTGATTATGGAGATATCCTAAAAAGAGACAAAACAAACCTAGATATCTTTTGGTTGAAAGATGAGAGTCTCGATGACTTGGAAAATTTACCTAAACCGGATATCCTTGCAAATGAAATTGTCGAAGATCTAGAAGGTGCATTGGAGCAGTTAAGAGAAATTAGCGACGACCTGACTAACAAGGATTAACCTTCTCTCCAACTCCAACAACCTTCATCCCCTACAATTACGTGATCTAATAACTTAATATTAAGAAGTTCCCCTGCATCGAATAATCTCTTTGTTATCTCTTCATCTTCTTCTGAAGGGGTGGGGTCTCCAGAAGGATGATTATGCACCAATATAATGGCATTCGCACTTTCCCTTATTGCTGATTTGAATATCTCTCGTGGATGTATTAGAGAAGCATTAAGTGTCCCAATCGACACTGTTTCATCCTTAATGACCCTATTTTTTGAATCAAGATGCAGTATCATGAAATGTTCTTTATCGGCCCCCAACAATTTCTGAGAGGCGTATTCAAAAACATCCTTTGCTGACTTTATTGGTTTTCCATTTTTCTTTGATAGGCTGTATCTCTTGTTAAATTCAAACAAGGCTTTAATTTGCATTGCCTTTGCAGGACCAATGCCCTTTATTTCCTGTAGTTCATTCAAGGATAAATCAGATAACTTATCGATACCATATCTAAAAAGCAATCTATTGCTCATATCAATAACGTTCTCTCCGTTAGTTCCTTGTTGTAGAACAAGTGCAAGTAACTCTGCATCACTCAAAGCAGTTGCGCCTAATCTTTGAAATCGTTCTCTTGGTCGATTTTCTTCAGACATGTCCTTGATGCGCATTCTCCCCCCTCACCCTCATATAAAACTCCCCCATCATCAGCTCAAAGTTGAATTCTTTCTGATTCTTAATCTCCCGTTTCTAATCTTGTTTGTATTCTCCCCCCGAAGAGCATTTCAGCAAATACTTTATGAATTTCCTCACCGCCAGGGCCAGGTTTGAGTTTCTTCCGATACTTTATCACATAGTCAGCATCTTCAGCTCTTTTAGCTCTTCGAGCGAGATTCAATGTAACCAAACTTTCCATACATTCATTTATCCAAGAATTATCGAGGACCTTATGAGAATTATTTAGAGCAAAACCCTCAAGAATCCTGGTTTTAACCTCATCAATCTTAACGGGTATCTCAACAATCTTACCTTCTTTAGATTCACGAGCACATCTCCAATCATCCTCTGTAGGAACTGTTCCAAAGATATGAATCCACATCAAAGACATAAGATAAACTATATCCACAGGTTTTTCTGGACGATAATCAAGCAGCTTAACACTCGACAAGCCGGAAGATAAAAGATATCCCATCCCAATTGTCACTCCCTCCCTCAAACGCTGATTTGTTATATTCTTAAATTCATGGATGTCTCCTTCAACTTTTTGGATAAAGACAGCAGCTTTTCTTCCACTAGCAGGATTGAATTGCAGAATTGCAAAGTTGTTGGCATAATCCTGAAAAGTCAATCCTTTTTCAGCAATATAGTCAACAACTCTCGTCCCAAACTTTTGTGACGTAAACAAGATTAAATCCGTTGAATGGACCTTTCCATTACTCGTGTCCCAACCAACTAATTCTTTGTCATATCTCTTAAGTTGATCGAACTCTTCAGCCCACAAATCCTCGCCTTCAGCATCAACTTGAGGAAAAGATCTCTTTAATTCAGTTATGATGCCCTTTGACCCATCTAATTGAATTAAGATATCTGGAGTGACACCTCCAGGTTCAAATTTTCTTCCAAACCAAAAATGCACACTACTATCAACATCTTCGGTGGAATCATCCCAGATAAATAAGTGCACCAATGCTAATGACGCATTTACAGATTGGTCATAGTTATCTATTCCATCAAGTATTGAGTCAACAGTAGGCATCACAGACCACCCACTTCTTTTACTACACCTTCAGCAAATCGTTTTGAAATGTGCTCAACCAAACGTGCAATAGAGGAAAAACTTGATTTAAGTTGAGGAACAATCACTATGCTATCTTCAGATAAAACCCATAAATCATAGGAAGACCCATCGAGATAATCAACCAAAGATAAATGGAGGTAAGGATTTCCGTGATAAACAGAATAAGTAGAACTAGGAAATTCAGATATTGCCTTAATCAACTTGGTGTTCTGTTCTACATCACTAAAAATATTACTTTTGTATTGTATACTCAATGGGCGAATCTTACCCTCATTAACATTCCTTGAACGATTCTTAAAGAGTTTAATGTTGGAGTCGCCGATATTAGAAACTACATTTAGGATGGTGTTACAAAACGCCCTTAGATTCCGATTACACTTAAATAAACCTTCACGAGAAATATATCCAAAAAATGTTTCCTCATTATCCTCAATAACTGAAAAAGTTATTTTATCAATCCATTGGTCGTTTTCAGAGGCCCTTCTAAAAGATTTTTCAAATTCTTCAGCCGTCCACCTAACATCGGACTCACGTGTTCTTGTTCTTTTTGTTTTAATTTCCTCAAACTTTTTGTTATCCAACCGACTATAAGAAACAACTCTATCAACAATTATTTTTCCATTTGTGGTATCGGAAACCTTTTTGAGAATCTCATGAATATCATGTGAAGATATATAGACTCTTGAGAGGCTGGAATAATGGTAAATAAGAAACTTCATTAAAACCTTCCTTACGAACTCTAACGGGTGATGAGTTATAATCAGATATATGTTCGAACCGCGGTAACGTATTAGATTGAAGAGACCAGAAGTATTTATCCTTTCCCCTTTGTAACAGGTTTCTCTACTTAATTCAACGGTTAGAATGCTTTCTTTTCTTTCTTTAACTTCAACATTAAAGCCTTTAGGTGGTTTCTGATCAACTATATTAAAAACATTAGCTTCCCCCATCAAAACAAGTACTTTTATCTCGAAATTTCCTGGAAAGTCCTTCTCAGCACTATCCACTATATGGCAAACATCCTCAAGTGAATCATGGTGAAAATACAACCAGTACTTTTCGTGACCAACCATCTTAAAAAATATTTTTATTGATATAACTATATAATTTACTTCCCCTTCAAAATAAGCCGTTTATCGGCTTCTGAATTTCTCAGTATCTTGAGGTAAAACTCCCCCATCATGAGCTCGAAGTTGAATTCTTCGCTGCAGTACTTCATAATCATGTCGAAGTCTTTTTTGTCGTAAAACCTGCTTCGGATGGCGCGAATGTGGCAGAGCGACGCAGTCGCTCTG
>JAHIPG010000237.1 GCA_018894775.1 Nanobdellota archaeon | reverse complement strand
ATACCTATTAAATTCGAGGAAATTCGTATTGCAAATGGCAAAAAAAATAGTATGGATAATATTTTTTCTAATGATTGGCACATTGTTAATATATTCTGATCAAAAGTTTAATTCAGAAGAAACTGTAACAGCGGATAAACTTTACTGGTTCATACCAGATGGTATGAGAGCAGATCCCGATTTATTCAACATTTTTGAATGGGCAGAACAGGGAAAACTGCCAAACATAAAGAAAATGATGGATAAGGGAGCTTATGGCTTTACGATTCCCGTATTTCCATCACATACACCGGTAAATTTTGCAACCTTACTAACAGGAACATATCCCAAAACTCATGGTGTAGCAGATGGTCCTATGCATATAGAAGGAAGGCCTTTAGATAAGGTGGCGATAGGAGGTTTTAGTTCTGTTGCAAAAAAAGTACCTTCTATATGGACAACTCTAGAAGAACAAGGGAAAAAAGTTCTTATATTATCTACACCTGGATCAACCCCTCCTGAGATAGACCAAGGAATTGTAGTAAGAGGGAGGTGGGGTGGCTGGGGAGCTGATTTCCATGCAATAAACTTTGAATCAAAATTAGACATGGAACAAAGAAAAAAACAAGGGAGAGGATCAAGACTATTCTTCTTTGGTCCACAATTAACCCAGTACTTAGATTCTCCTTCTGCAGAAGGTTGGGAAAACTTACCAGAATCGTTTAGTGAAGCATTAGAAGCAGAAATGGCTTCCTGGGGTTCAACGATATATGCTTATATATATGACAGCACAGATGATAGCAAAATAAATTACGATAGAATTGCTTTCTCAAAAGACAAAAAAGAAATATTGGCAGATATTGGACAAGGAGAATGGAGTGAATGGCAAGAAGTAACACTCAAATGGCAGGAAAAAGATGTAAAATCCAATGTAATATTTCACACAATATTGTTAGAGGATGACGGATTCTTTAGAGTAAGATTTTTCTATAATAACCTAAATGAATACATAACACAACCCTCAACAGTAGCAGAAGAACTAACAACTAATGTTGGACCTATGGTAGACTTTGTAGATAACTTCCCACCACAATTAATATATTATGATGAAGACAAGCAAACATTCTTGGATGAAATGAAACAATCATTTGACTGGCATACAAATGTAATACCTTACATAATGAATCAGTATCAGCCAGAAGTAGTAGTACATGATATCTATAGCCCTAACCAAATGCTTACAAGTAGATGGTGGTTAGGATACATAGACCCTACAAGCCAAAGATACAATGATGTTACAGAAGAAGAAAGAGAACAATTATGGCAAGAAGTAGAAGATATGTACAGACAACTTGATAACATGATTGGAGAGATGTTAGAAAACACTGATGAAAATACAATCGTTGTTCTAAGCTCAGACCATGGAGCAGCACCTTTAAACAAATGGGTAAGAGTAAATAATCTATTAGCAAAAAATGGACTTCTAAAATTTACAATAAATGAAGAAACAGGAGAGCCAATCATAGACTGGGAAAACTCAAAAGCCATTTATCTAAAAATGGATAATGTTTATGTACATCCTAGTGGTCTTGCAGGAGACTGGATAAGAGGTTCAGGAGAAGAATACGAAGAATTGAGAAATCAGGTAATAGACATATTGCTAAATCTAGAAGATGGAGATGGAACCAAACCAGTTGCATCAGTAACAAAATGGGAAGATGTAGAAGAATTCTTAGACCTACCAACAGATAGGGTTGGAGATTTAATAATAGCTAATAAACTAGGCTATGGGTGGAATGAAGAGATGACAGAAGATCTAGAATTATTTTCAACTCCATTGAAAACAGGGTATAAGCAAGCAATACATGCTGAAGAGGAGAATTCTATGTGGACACCGTTCATAATAATGGGTCCTGGAGTCAAGAAAGGTTATAAGATTGAACAACCAGGAAAGATGGTAGATCAGTATCCTACAATTATGACTTTATTAGATATGGAAATCCCTGATTTTGTAGAAGGGAAAGTCATTGAAGAGATATTTGAAGGCTAATATATTAACTTGACTGAAGTTTCACAGTTTCCTTTTAAAGGGGTTTGTAGTTTGCACTATTTCTATGTTTTTGCTTAATTTTTTGGTTTAGATATTTTATAAAAAATATTTGAACCGTTCTTTTCTGAAGCCGTACATTTCTAGGAACTCGTT
>JAHIPG010000236.1 GCA_018894775.1 Nanobdellota archaeon | reverse complement strand
TCCCTGTGCGGCAGGCTTGGTGGAACAAAATCAGCTTCAAGCGGTTTAGGATCAGAGATAATGCTTCCCATCAGAAAACAAAAACAGATTACAGGATTATAAACATGGCGTCGCCGAAGCCCCATAGGGGCTGAGGCGACCAAACGAGGTTCAGGGCGTGGTTACATGGTTGATAGGGCAGGATTGCGGTTGATGGGGCATTCCTTCAGAAGACTCAAACTTGATGGACTAAACTTGTATTGCATGTTATTTTCATTTGTATTTTATTATTTTAGTCAATATCCACACCAATCTGTTTCAATGCCTCTTTTACTTTGTTTTCATACTCATCTTTCTTTATTGAGCCATCTGAGGCACTTATTTTGAGTTCCACTATGTTGAATTTGGTCTGAATATAGTTAAGTAAACCCATGACTTGTGAGACTCTGCCTTTTGGAACTTTGATTGTTGGCAATTCTAGACCCAATATTGCATTTTCTTTGGTTGATATTTCCAACTTTGCTTGTGTATCTGCTGCTTGTTGCTCTGCTTCTTTCTCCACAAACTTAGGCTCGAGCTCTTTCTGGCAGATTACAGCATCAATCAAAACTTCATTCTCAACAAAACCTACTTCCGGCTCCTTCTTCCAATAAACAGGTATCTGTTTGTTGTCTTTAAGCTCCCCCAAACCATATACTCCCTGCCTAACTCCCTCTTTGATGCAATTTTCTAGCACAGATTGGCTAAAAATCCTATCCTCACCGAGCGTCTTTAGTGCGTTTTCATAAATCAGCTTTGTTGAAACATGCTTCTTCCCTTTTAGATACCTCTCTTTGAGCACCAGCGGAACTATTTTTTCAATAATTGTTCCTTCAGACTTTAGCTTTTCAAAAACCTCTTCTGATAGGCTCATTACAAACCCATAAGTCGGAATTCCTAAATCAAGTTCGTCCATTTTGCTCTTTGATGGAACATAAATTAATCTGTAGACGTCCCTTATCTTTGATTGCACATTCTCCTCTTCTTTCTTCAAAGAGTTTCTTATTTCCCTCTTTTGCTCTTCATTTAAGTTTATTGAGCTGTCTGTTTGAAGCTCCTCAAATGCAATCTTCCTCTTTATTGATGCTTCCAATTCCTGCTTTTTTGACTCTATGGGTGATAAAAAGAAAATTGTATTTCTATTAACCCTTTTAGAATTTCCTTTGTTTTCAACTATCTCCTTCATTGCAGATTTGTCTTGGTTCTTCAAGATGATTAACTTGAGACTAGTATCATCTATAATATCGTTAGATTGCTGAGACCAAATATATGTTTTAAACTGAGATTTCTTTGTGAAATTTATTAGATAATCTTTCTCAATATCAGTTATCTCCCTCAAATCAATATTTTCCATCTTTGTAAGTAGAACTCTGTTAAGGTTAGGCTGGTTTGTGAAATACATCAAGCCTGCCTGGTGCTGTATGTAAAATAACTTGTCCTTCAGTAAATCTACTGCTTCTGAAACTACTGTAGATGGTATTGAAATAAGCGAAGATGCTCTCTTAACATCCATAACTGATGTTCCCTTCTTTGTTCCTCCTGAGAAAGAATACAGGAATACTGTTGTTGCGCTTCTTGTTCCGATTTGCAGTCCCTTAAATGCGTCACCCAATGATTTATCTACTTGCTTAGAGCCAGAGTTTTTGTCGGTTATATCTGCCGAGACAATTCCATCAAACTCGTTGCCTATGTGCTTTAGCAACTCTCTTCTTAAGTCAGTGTTCTTTAAGTCAATATCTGCCAGTGAGATATAACTGATATTTTCGGCTTTCAATCCATATAAAACCAAAGATAAAAGCCTTAAAACTCCTCTCGTCCTCTGGAATGTTGGGAAACTTCCCCATCTGTGATAGAAACATTCAACAACATCTGGAAGGAAGGGGTAAGAATCCATGAATTTTGCTTTATATTCTGTTGGCTCAATACCTTGCGGCAAAATATTCTCATTCTTGAAATACTCTACAGTCTCTGCAACAATCTTTTTAGATTCTTCTTCATCGATATTAGAGAATAGTCTTTTCCTTATTATGCTTGAAATCTCCTCTTCTTCAACAGGAGTGAATGATTTTTCAATTCTTCCTAACCTTTCTGATAATAGATTAAGCAGATTTTGGTCATCTGAGCTGTAATGCGTTCTTGAGGGCGATGTAACAAGCATGATTGCTTTGTCAATTGAGCTAACAACTTCTGACAGCCTTTTTATAAAAGCCAGTACTTGCGAGTCAAATGTTGTCTTTCCAATATCTACAGCTCTTGATGGGATTAAGTATTCTATTAGTTCATCAAATAATAGGATAACAGGCGCCTTTGATTCCAATACTTTTCTAATCTTATCTCCAGATGGAACAACCTTGCCCTTTAGCTCTTTAACCTGGCCTGTTAGCTGCCTTTCCATCTCTTCCCAAATTATTGTGTCAGAAGGTGATAATTTATCTCCTACAAATACAAACATGTTTGATTTCCATTCTCTTGCCTTGTGGTATAAGGCGATTAATGCGTGTGTTTTACCCCCACCAAAAGGAGTTTGTAGCTGTATGACAGAATCACCGCCTTTGCCTCTTGTCCTTTTCTCTACAACTTTCATTAAGGTGTCCAATCCCTTTGTTAGGAAGGTTTTCTTGAAGAATAACTCTGCATCTTTATACTCTGCAGGCCCCCTTTTGTTATAGACTTCCCATAGGTCTGCTGCAAATATGTCCATTGTTAATCTGCCTTCCAATATGTCAGCATGCGGAACTGCTATTGTATGAAATTGTTTCATTTTACCCACCTTTCAAGTTTATCCTGTATATTAGAGGATTTAACTTCTGCTCTAATTTTTTCTTTGCCTGCTAAAAATCCATCCAATAATTTTCTTTCTTTGCTTTCGTTTGATAATGTAGATGAGATAGCCTGAGCTACTCTATAAAATGCCTCGCTGTTGCCATATCCTTCTGAGAGTTTTTTTAACAATTTATCTTTTTCTCCTTTTTCCCATAGCAATAAGACATAATGCAATACATCTATTAATTCTTTCGAATCTTCAAGGTCTTTAAGTTGCCTTTCTTTAGGCCCTATTACTTTGATGAATTCCTTTTCTTTGATTATGAATCCTTTATTCCATTCTTTTTCTAGATTTACGCTGAAGCTTTGGGATAGTTTTCTTGCCTCATCAAACGGAACCTTTGCTTCCTGATAATTCCATCTCCATAGAACATAGAATCTTGTTAAAGGCGAGATTTCTCCAGCAAAACCATTATGAAGTATTTGTTTGACAGCAAAGTTAGTTGATATTGTCCTTATCTCTTCTAATAATTTATCTGCCCTGACAACTTTTCCCTCATCATCAATAATCTTTTCATATTTACCGAATATTTCAATTCCTGCACCAATAGCAGCAATGAAGAAATCTGCCCCTGAGATTCCTTCTTGCCATAATCTTTCCAGTTTTTCATTGAGATATATGTGAAGCTCTTTCTTAACCTTCGGATATAAGCCGAGTTCTTTCTTTTTGATTTTGCGGGCTATAATATAAATTGAGGAAGCCAGAACAGCACACTCTTGTGCTCTTAGTCTTACTACCATCTCAGTTGAAATGGGCCAAGAAGCAGTAACAGATAATCCTGAATCAAATAAGGCATTAATAACCGTCTCCCATCCTGCTGTAGTTTTGTGAGCATATACTATAACTGCAATTCCGTCAGGTTTTAAACAGCGATGTATTTCCAAGAAAGTCTCTTTGAGATTTTTTTCAAAATATTCTTTTGTTTTGTGAGCGTATCTTCTTTTATCCCAAGATGACATTTCAGCCAGTTCTTCAGATTTAGGTGTAAGTGGGGTCGAAAACAATTCTGGATAAAGGTCACCTATTGACCTTTTTAGCCACACATAAAAAAAGTCAGATAAATCTGCGTATGGAACCGCATTATAGTATGGTGGGTCTGTAAAAACAGCATCAAAAAAGTTTTCTGCCCAGGGCATCTTCATTGCTGAGGATTGATTGATATATTTGGCATAAGGAAGTCCCACACCATTTTGTATAACATCTAATATCCATTTCATTGCTCCTGACCAAGTTCCCGAAGCCCCTGTTATGGGATTACCTTCAATATAATTATACATCATAGGCAACGCTTGCCTAGCAAAAGTGTGACCTACAGTTTCCAAATTATTTCTCCATTGACATAAAACATTATTATAATCGGCTATTTTATCAAGTCCTATGGCCAAATAGCTCACTACTGATTTAGCATAATCTTCTTTTGCTTTTTCTCTAAGTAATTTTGAGTAAACCTGTTTTATTTTCTCTGTGAAACAAATTAGACACAACTGTTGACGAAAATTAAATAAGTCCCCCCATTTATTCATACCGTATATGGGGACATTGAAAGTGCCGCTCATTAAGGGGAGCTCTTCGTCTGGTACGGCACTAATTCCCCATTCTTTTTCCAATTTAGATTTTTTTCCTTCAAGATATTTTTCTACTTTGTTATATATTATCATATCTTGGTCAATGGCAATTCTATATCGCTTTCCTCTTGTTCCAGTTTTATGCAGGACTACAGCAATCATCCTCTGAGCTGATTTCTTTTCTTGGAATTGCTTTCGAGTATCTGCTGCTTCAACCACGGAGTTACATACGGGGCATTCTACATTTGCCCTTGATACAGTTCCATTTTCAGGGTCAAAATTATCGGGCATTTTTTCATATCCATCCCCCACAATCTTGAATTTGACCTTTTTATTTTCTACATAGGGGTATAAACACAGATGTTTATTTGATTTCTTTACCAACCACCAATTTGTCGTGAGTGGTATCTCTGCTTCGCAATTGGGGTTTTGGCAAGTAATAGTTCTCATCCAATAATATCCCACTGGATTACTTTCCTGGGATGAGTCGCCAAAGTAGCTCTTTTTCTGCTCTTTATCCGCAGGGTAGAATTGAGCTAATTCTTTTTTTGCCTCTTCTAAAACCCATTCTCCCCATTTTTTGACATCTTCAATCAATTTATTACCATATTTTTGAGGATATTCCAAAGTACATCTCTCAATCAAGACAGCAACAGGATTATAGTCACTAGCATAAGTTTCACAGCCTAATCTCAAAGCTTCAAGAGGAATTGCTCCTCCACCTGAGAACGGGTCAAGTACTTTTGGAGGCTTTCCACCATTTGCTTCAAGAATATCCTTGCGAGCCTTCTCAATCAGATTCTTATTTAGGGAATTCTCCCATTTACTCAATTCAATAATAAATTTTCTTTTCTTTTCCCAGTCTCCTTTATTCTTTGTAAATGGAATTAAAGCTGCATAATTTGTGGCTCTTGAACAAGAGAGAGGCTTCCTTGCCCACCATATATGCAGAGTTGAAATATGCCCACGACGAATATTCTTCTCTTTAGCAGATTCTATTGATACTTCCTTCACTGGGAAGCTTTCTTCTATGAAACGTTTATCTGTCATTTTCCTCCTCTTTTAGTATTCGTTTTTCAATTTCTTCTACATTTGTTCCACCAAGTTTTTGGATGTATTCTTCTGTTAGGGGAGTAACGACTCCATTTTTATAGCAATTTATTAGGTATCTTACTCCGTTATTTTCAATTTTCCCTTCTTTATTGCAAGCAATTACACTCTCTTTTGCCCAATTAACCAAATTTTCTGAGGTAATTGTGTTTTCAGGCTCTCCTTTAAATGCACAATAAAAAACCGAGTCATAGTCCTCTAAGTTAGTTATGTAGATTGGTTTTGGTGGTTCCGCTTCGTCATTCCACTCTTTCTTAGGAGTGTTTTCTCTTTGACAGATAAGAGAATAAACCTTCTTTTTGCCTTCAATAGTGTTATGATAATCCAAAACAAGTAATTTTGCTCTTGTCTTGTTGCCTATTCCGCTGATTTTCGTTAAGGTTGGAGCACCACCTCTACTTTTATAACTTCTTTGTGCATACTCAACATTGAAGGGTGTTATGCAATCCACAACTGCAATAATGTGTTGTTTTATTTCTTCACCAGGTTCCCATATAAGAGAACCATAAGCAAGAATTGCTATATGCTCATTAGTTGATTTATCCATCATGCCTTCTCTCCTTTTGCTACAATCTGTTTTTTATCAATCAAAAACCTTACTACCTCTACCTTCTCTTCGGGTTTCAGTTTTTCAGCAGGATTCTGAATTATCAGCAATTCTGGATTAGTAACTGCTCTATAAACAACATAAAGGTAATAGTCATTCCCAAATCTTTTTGCCTTGAACCACTCGTTTTGTGTTAAGGCAATTGCTCCAATATCGGCCCTTGCCTTTACTTCTATATATCTCTTCTTACCAGATTTGTCAGTTGACCTTATATCAAATCCTAAGTTTTCTGCTGAAACGTCCTCTGGCTTTCTGTTATTCTTCTTTTCATATTCCTTGGTAACATCCATACCTATCTTTTCAACTTCAGGGTTGCTTACCATGATGTCTAATCCTTTCTGACTAGGCAAGACTTTTATTATTCCAATAAACTTGGGCATACCCATTGTGAGCGTTTTTTCTCTTGTTATAATGTCTTTTAACTCCTTCAGAGCTTTCTCATATTTCTTTTTGAGGTCTTCTTTGTTTCTTATTGCTAAATCAACATTATCGCCGTCCTCTTTCCTGGCATACAAATTAATAAGCTCTCCATCCAGCTTGACAATAAAATATTCAAGGGACTTAACGCCATACTTTTCCTTAATATCTGCCTCTCGCTTCCTCTCTTCGTATTTATTCTGCTTATACAATGCCATATTAGGAATGACTATCCCTTTGGCTTTTTGCTCCATAACCTGAATGTTAATCTCCTCTTTCTTTGATTCCCCTTCAGCAAGATCCCATAAAATAGTAGGGGCAATAGGTCTAACCTCAGTTTTGCTTATATAAACAGCAAACAGCCTTTTTCCTGCTGTTTTGTTAAGCCCATCAAATATATCTCCTTCATAGAATAGTATGTAGCCATCAAGTTTGCCGTCTGGGTCAACAAAAGTTGCACCTTTTTTAAGGTCATTCCCATATGTCCTATCAATAAATTCCAGCACAGACTCAAACATAGGATGACCAAACGAAACTAATTCTGCATCAGGATTCTTAAAGGCAATATCCTTATCAAATGTTATTTTAGGATACATCTTTAGAAGAGTGCCAAACTTTCTTTTGAAAAAATCTTCTTCAGAGATGGACTTTATGTCATGCGGAATGCTCTCAATTGTCAGGAACCCATCTTTCCTTTCTCTGAGACGGCCTTGTACTAACAGGAAAGCCTTTCTGAAAAATGCTTCAGTATATTCAGGTATAAGCTTATATTCTCGTGATTTTTCTGCCATTTCTTTTATTCTTGTATAGTCAATATATTTTGTAGCAAGGCTTTCTCCAAGGTTCTCCTTAACTTTGCTAATGTATTCTGCATCTAATTTAATATCAATTTCTTTAAGCAGCTCTGTCATGCTTCTTGCTCCAGCTGCTGCTTCTATGAGAATCTGTTGCAAACTTGTTCCAAAGAATATTTCTCCGCTCATATCGTAGACTTTATCGCCAAAGATTTTCTTCATCTCTTCCTGCTTATCAAACCATCTAGACAAAACTTCTCCCTCTCTTGTGTCTTTAGCTACTAAATGAAAAACAAAACATTCGTATTGTTGACCATATCTATGGATTCTACCCATTCTTTGGTCAATCCTGTTCATGTTCCAAGGAATATCATAATTTATCATAAGATTGCAAAATTGTAAATTAATGCCTTCTCCAGCAGCTTCTGTAGCTATAAGAATTTGGGTCTGGTTTTTGAATGTCTTTTCAGCATCAATTCTTTCATCTAATTTCATACTACCGTGAATAAGAGTGACTGTATAGCCCCAGCTTCTTACTTTCTTATCTAAATACTCCAGAGTATCCCTCGATTCTGTAAAGATAATTATTTTCTTTTTGTTAAATTTCTTATTAAGGTCAGCAAGGGAATTCCTGAGCTCTTTAAGTTTTACTTCGCACTCTTCATTTACTATTTGTTTCGCTTTTTTGATTAGGTTTTTTAATGTTTCTATTTCTCTTTTAAGTTCCTCTTTGTTTTCTGCTACGCTTAATGTTTCCCACATCTCTTCTTCTCGCCATCTGTTTTCTTCATCCATATCTTCTGTTTCTTCAATATCAAATTCCTTCACATCTTCTTTGATTCTAAAATCTGCTTTCTTTTCTATTTCTTCGAGTCTATCTTTTCTTCTTTCCAAAGACCTAAGGAGAGCATAAGTGCTTGAGGCTAATCTTCTCTGCAAGATAACTAAAGCAAAAGCAATATTCCTGCGTTTTTCTTTTGCTAATGCCCTGTTGTATTGCTCCTTAACATATCTAGAAACATCATTATAGAGTTTCTTTTCATTCTCGGATAATGTGAATTTTAATGTTCTTGGGGGTGCTCTTGGTGGAATAAGGGGGTTGCCCTCAAAATCCTTCATATCTTCTTTCAACCTTCTAATAAATAGCGGATTATCTTTATTTTCAATAGATTTTTGCAGCATATCACTTGTGGCAAAGAATCCAGGTTCAAGTAAGTCCAAAAATAACCTAAAATTTTCTGGATCTCCTTTATGGGGCGTTGCAGTTAAGAAAAGAAGGTTGTCTGTATTTCTTGATATTACCTCGCCAAGCTTGTATCTCTCCTTTTTTTCTATTTTATTGCCATATTTGTAGGCACTCATTTTATGGGCTTCGTCTACAATTACTAAATCAAAATGAGTAGCACCTATGGAAGGTAATATATCATCTCTTTTGGCAAAATCAATTGACGTGATAAGCTGATTTTCCCTATCCCATACATTTTCCCCATAATGTGAATCTAGGTATCCCCTATCAACGACCACGAAACTCTCCTCAAATCTTTCTTTTAGTTCTCTCCTCCATTGGTCTTTGAGATGACCAGGAACAACAATAAGCACTCTTTTGATGAGATTTCTTAACTTCAACTCCTTAACAACCAACCCTGCCATGATAGTCTTACCTGCACCAGTGTCATCTGCGATTAGGAACCTTATCCTTGGCATCTTCAGTATATAACCATAGACTGCCTCTATTTGGTGAGGAAGAGGGTCTACTTTAGAAATATTGATTGCTAATAATGGGTCATAAAGAGAAGCATACCTGTATCTTTTGCATTCAAAAGCCAAAAACACCTTATTAGGTTCGCTTACAAAATCGCTTTCAATCTTCTCTATAGACAAGGAATCAATTTCATTCAAAGGAATAAGCTGGTCAATATGCGTGATAGTACGGACAGTAGAGCCAACGATGTGCAAATACTCTCCTTCTATGTCACTTTTCTTTATTTCAACAGGCTCCTTCCACTGAAGTCCCCTGATGACGATTCCAGCACGAATTTCTTCTATTTGAACCAAGCATTTCACCTTGACAATTCCTTTCTGATAATATCAACTATCAGATAGGCTATTTCTTCTGAATGATGCATGTAATATTCTGAAGGATAAGCGAACTTGTGCCAAACATATTTAAATCGATTAGGATAAATTGCCTCTAACTTGTTAGCTACGAATTTACATAATTGAATACGAGAGGCATAATTATTGTCTGTCTCCATAAACCCTCGTCCAAAAATCTGAAGCAAAGTTACTCGAGTCTGAGGGTTTGCTTCGAGAAACGGCCAATACTTAGTAACATTTGTATCAGGATGTGGTTGAGCCTCTTCAATTTCGATACACAATAGGTTATCGTTATCCTTGCTTATTTGAATATCAGACCTGAAACTTGTTTTTAAGTTTCCTGGATTGAGGTGCCATTCGTCTTTATTATCTATCTGTGAATATTTTGACTTGATAGTTGCACGGACAGTTTTTGTAAGGTTAGGGTAAGTAGTTTTCAATTTTGTCATACTCCTATATTATTCTTTGTTAGAGTTTATTTCCTGTTCATTCGTTATGAAAGTTAAATCACTTGACATTTTCTCGCCACCTCTTTAAGCTGTTCTTCCATCATAATCTCGAATTGCCTGGACATGAGCCATCCCTTCTTTTTACAGAACTCTCGGTATCTATCGTACAAATCTTCATCGACGCTCAGGGTTACGTTTCTTGAAGTCATGTTATCACATTCAAGGGTAAATGGGTGTAAATGTATATAAATGTTTTTTTTTTGTTTGCGTTAAAACTTTCCATCCCCCCTAAAATGGTTGGGATGATTTAGATGAGATATGGGGCATAAGGAAAACAAGGTAGTACACCCATCTAAACACTCGCATACTTATAAAAAGTGCGCAGATATTACAATAAAAATTTGCATGCCTTATTGATTGAAGGAGGTTAGGCTCTTCTGAGTTTCTCTCTTTTTCTGAGGGAGGTATATTTCAATGGGAATATCGAACTCGTTTAAGTACTCTTCCATTAATACTTTGACTTCTGACCAGTCAAGCCCGCCCAAGTCACAACCTAACTGGGGAAACGCTATAGATTTTAATCCCCACTCCTTATAGTGGTTTTTAAGGTATAAGAGTCCTTTTTCAATGTATTCCATTCTGGATTTATTTTTCCAATAATTTTTTGTTGGAAAATTAATAATGACTTTTTTATCAGTCCTGTAAATATGTAGTATTCCAGGTTTAATTTCGTCTTTCAGGCATTTTTCTTTGTATTCCTTGAACATATCTGGGTATCTTCTTTTAAATTCCAATGCCAGCCCCTTGCCCATAACACCCTCGCAATTGACTGTGTTAACAATTGCTTGTAATTTTGTATCAAATATCCTCTTACCAACTACATACCTTATCATTTTTTATCTCCTGAATTCTATTTTCGATCCAAGTTGACCATAGCTGTTTACTAACAGTTTTCGGAATAATGTTTCATCCTTTTTTATATGAAAATTTTTCTTTAAGATGTTTATATTATCCCGTGATATATATCCTTCTTTTAGAAGGATGTTATACTCTGCTAATGCCCTTCTTAACAACTTGACTTTTTGTTCTGCTGGGTCTGCTGGAATGATTATTTTCTCTATGGATGATGGACTAATCATGTCTGGCACTAAAACTTCCGCCATTTTAAACATTTTGTATTTGGTATATTTTGCCATGATTTTATCCCACCTCAACTTGTCTAAGTTCTGTATACCTTTGTAAATGCGAACAGATTTATTTGCACAGTTTTTATCTGAGAAATATACATCATCCCTTAGGAGCAAGTTAATATTGACCTTTATTATTGCTATGTTCTCTTTACCATTTTCTTCACATACTTTGTACAACATTGGTGTATTCTCAGCAAAGTATAATGGTACATAATCATGGAGGTCTCTAGGCAGCCCCTCTATCCAGTTTCTTAATCGTTGAACCTCTTTCGAGCTAATATCTGTAAACTTAAGGTTTAGATACTCTACTTTGTTTCTGGACAGTATGCCTCTGTCAGCAAAGCTCTTTAAATTGTCTATATGTGTAATATAGTTAAGTGATTCTATTATTTTCTCTTCTCCCGATTCTGACAAGAATTTCTTTCCATAGTCTAAAAATTTTATCCAGTTTAACTCTCTATAGTCTAAAAGTTTTATCCTCTTTAATCCCCATTCTGCTTTCTTGCATTGGGGGCATCTTTCAGGCATCTCAGTATAATTATCAGATACTGAGCGCCATCCTTCCCTTAATAATTCATATAACTCTTTTTTTAACTCTTTTGACTCCCTAACATCAGATGGCAACCTTATTAAAAAACCTACATCTACACTTTTTCCACAACGCTTACAAACCATTATGGCGCCCATTGTAGAAAGTATATGCTTTCTGGAGTATAAAGATTGCCAACGGTTCCCCCAGCCCTGTTTTTTGAGCAGCTGGCGGCAGAGATAATAATTTTCACATTTTCAATTTCTCTTTGATTTTGCTGGAGGATTTTATTAGAGCTATCTATGTGTCTACAACGAAATATCTGAAGAAAAAAACAGAGCTGTTTAGGTTTACTACGGAAATAGTAGGTATTTAATATCAAAAATAGACAGATTTATGTATTCATAATACCATATTATATTGGTAAAAATATGCCCTCTCAAGAAACTTGGTTTAAATACCTAATATCTGCGCTGGCCCCAACTTTGACTGAATCTCTTCGAAGCGGTGATACAGATGTATTAGAAGGGCTACAAGCTATTGATACTACAATTTGGATGGGTGTAAGGGCGTCTGAGAGTATTATGAACCATCTTGTGAGAGAAACTCTTAAAAAAATGGATCCTCGCGATCCCGAAGGGGCTCATAAAGTAAAGCATGAAATTTTGACTGTCAGAAACTCGTGGAGGGGACTTCAATGGCACGGTGTCCAAAATACACTTCTTACTTTACGACAACTCGGTTTAATAAGGATATATAAAGATTTAGAAGATATCAAAGAAGATGGTGCTATAAAAGCAGGGTACCAAGATATTACATTATCACCTATATGGGATCCTGTTATTTATGAAATAAAGAAAAGTGGAATCCAGAGGACAATTTTTGGATCTATAATGGGAAAGCTCATTGGACTCACTGTAGCTGGGAAAGGTGTAAATGCACTCAAACTACCGGTTCTAATTGCAAAAAAAGCTGAGTCGAATGGTGGTAAAATTCCAGAAACAGAGATTGAAGAAATTGTAAACGCATCTATTCGGGAAGGAGAGAGAGCATTTACAGACTTCGAAGCCCGCGATGCTCTTAAACCGGAGAACATAAGATTTTTCCAAAAATATGATGGAGAAGACGCTTATGTAAATCCCAAAGTATTTATTGCCCTAAAAAGATTGAATGCTATTGCACTTGAGATCTATAACAAGATGTACTTACCAAAGGAGGGATAAGCCTACTTGGAGGATAATATGGGAAAAGGCGATAAATGATGTTTCCTACAACGAGTAGAAAAGAATTTTTTATAATCAAACCCAGTGAAAACCCGGTAGATATAGTTCAACTTAGAGGAGAAAAATTTAGGGAGATATACGAGTTGATACGAAAGATAGTAAAACATCAGTTTCAAAAACAAATTTCTAACGGAATTAGGGGATTCTTACTCCATGGAGAAGTGGGGACAGGCAAAACAACAATGGTAAAAGCTTTGGCTAGAGATATATCATCTGATTTATATTTCGTAGATGGTGCTGATATAGCTCGCGGACTATACGGTCAAAGCGAAGAACGTATAAGCGATTTATTTAATGAGGCTAATAAAAAATCCAAAAGTATTATTTTGATTGACGATGCGGAGTCTGTTTTTCCTACGCGTGACTGGCAGAAAGGACAAAGTTGGCACGTAGCTCAAAATAATGTATTCTTCCATAAATTGGATGATGTGAATAGCGCTAAAACAATAGTGATTTTAACTACGAATAGATATGACCTTATTGACAAGGCTATTAAAGACAGATTGTGCTCCCTTGAGATTCCCCAACCAGATACTCAGACCCTCATTGATATTGCATCTTCTAAGTGTTTCGAATTGGGAATGCAATCTGACAGAATTACAAAAATTATCTCACAGAATCCAAAGGACTATACCAGCATTCGAGCAGTGGAAAAACTCGTAATGCAGGAATATATAAAAAGTATTTGAATAATATTATGGTGCAATCAAAATAATGGAGAGGTAAAAGAATGGTTTGGATAATGGCGTATGCTCTAAGCAATAAAATGGCGGGTGCAGTCCAAAAGTTTCTAACTAGTCACCCGGATGTAGTAGTTGCTCAGATCAATTGGCAAATATGGTTTCTCAAAAATAATGGAGATGTATTAGCATTTCTATCTAAGTTAAAGAAAGAAGATAGTGAGCATGTTGAGTTCTATGCTATTGATCCCCTATCACCTGATTCGTTGCCTGAGAAAATCAAGATAGTCGTAGATTATGCTATCAAAAACTCATGTGATGTGACAGAGGCTGTTGAAAAGTTGCAATCCAAAATAGGTAACATGGAGGATTGGAAATTATGTCGGATAAGGTACGAGAGAGTATGGTAAGAGAGATTGCAGTAGAAATTGCCCAGATTTTGAAAAAATCAAAGGCAACTGAGGGCAAAGAGATAGATAAAGCAACAGAACGCAAATTAGATGACATTATTGACAAAGCCCTTAAAAGATGGGAGGAATAACCTATGTCTTTCACAATTAATATGGAGAACATTGCAGGTTTCAGAGGTAAGGTTAGTTTTGAACTGCAAAAGGGATTAAACGTCGTGGAGGCTCCTAATGCAGGTGGTAAAACTAGTTTTATCAGGGGAATAAGAGCTATGATTCTTCCTGCAGATACACTAAAAGACAGTAGACATTTTTTGAATATAACAACCAAAAGTGGAAATATCCATTTGAAACTAGATAACGATAAATACTCTCGGGACATGCATGATGTAAATGGGAGGTTGTCTGTCTCCGGAAAACCTATTACTGACGAAGGAATTAAAGCAGATACTCTGTGTGTCGCGATTAGAGAAAACGTTCTGTTAAATCTTATAGATACTGGAAAATCTGTAAAATCAGTCCTTGAGGAATTCTCAGAAGCAAAATATTATCGGTTAGGTACCACCAATTATTGCAAGAAAAAAATCCAAGAGCTAAATATAGAAATTTCAAGACAGAATGAGGAGTATCAAGCATTAAAAGAATACCAAAAACAGCTAACAGAATTATTGAAAAAGAGGGAAAAACTAATAAAAGAGATGGAAAGTTTGCCAGAGATTCCGCAAGCAGACTCTAAGACTATGCTAGCAAATCAAAAACTTTTACAGGAAAAGACAAAAGAATTAACTGAGGCGAGAATAACACTTGATACAAAGAAAAAAGAGATTGACGAACGGGAAAAGGGAATTAATAGAAAAGAGGAAGAGATTAAAGAATACAAAAAACGAATTGAAGAATTCAAACAAAAACATCCAAATATAGATAATGAGATTGCTAAAATTGAGAGAACTATTCGTGATCTAGTTACTGATAGAAATGAACACTATGCAAAGATTTCGAGTATAAGTGGCGAGCTAGAAGCTACAAGAAAAGCGCAGATTGAAACTTCAAAATCTAAGGCAAACTATTGCCCAGCATGCGGAGGAAAATTAACTCCAGAACAGCTTCGAAAACGAGAAAAAGATTTACAAATAAAGTACGACAAATTAACAAAGGAAATGGGTCTAACTAATGAACAAATTGAGGCGAAAGAGATAGAACACGAGACTTTGCAAGAGGAAATTCAAAAAGTCAAGGTTGGTAGGACAGGCGATGTCAAAATGCTTGATGATTCGCAAAGGCGATTAAAAGATTTAAAGAGAGAGTATGACAACCTTGCCAAAGAGAAAGAAAAATTGGAAGGGAGAATTATTGAAATCAGTAAGGAAATTAACAATATAGAGAAAAGTATCGACCCGTCCATAATAGACTTAATACGAAAACATAGTAATATTGATACCCAACTAGGAGTCATAGAATCTGATATAAAAAGAACAAAAGGGGCGATCGAGTCAAGAGGCGAAACGGGAGAAAAAGTGCAAGAATTAGACAAGCGAAAAAGACTTTTGACTGCTGTTGCTAGTTTCATGCAGAAAGAAGCTGAAAGGGTACTGATGGAGGTTGTCAACGATTTCAATACGAAAACAAAAGAAATTTATGACCTGCTAGAGTTTAAGGATTTTGAGAAAATTTACATAGATGACTATACGTTTGAGGTTAATGTAATTAGAAAGAAAGGGGGTCAGACAATTCGACAGCCAATTAATTCATTAAGTGGAAGCGAACGGGGATCAATAGGGTTAATATTAATGCTTGCTGGTAAAGAGAAATATTTATCCGACTTTCCGATGTTTGTTTTAGATGCAGTCACAGAAGATTATGATGCAACAAGATTAAGTAGAATAGTTAAATATCTAGAAGGAAAGGTGCCTTATGTAATTGTGACCACACTTAGTCCTCATGTAAAACGCGATGAAATAGTAATAAAACATCGTCTGGGACGATACCTATCCGGAGGACATGAATGATTAATGGATCTTATGACAATTATTACAACAAAACGTTTTGGTGCTTTAGATGCAACGTTCCCCTTTTGACAGAGAAGTGCTACAGATGTAATGGCACAGGAACCTACGTCGCATCGGATATCAAGCCCGTTTTCAGTGAAGAGAGAAAATTTTGGGAGGATGAAATCGAAGAATTCAATGAGAATGGATACAAATTACCGCTAAATCTCTTCTACGGAAGAAGACGAGTCGTCTACAATGGTCAAACTCTATTTACAATCAGAATAGATGATGGTCGCATTAAATTAGGAAAGAATAACATAGATAGTGTTGGCAGTGTAGCCAACAGGGAGAGCGAAAATCAATTTAGACAACGGATGGTTAAAGCAAATGAGCCTGTGATAAGGGGGCTAGAAAAGTCGTCGATATCTTTCATAAAAAAAATGGTTCAGGAGCACCCCCACCATAAGAAGTTTATATCGTTTAGTGGTGGAAAAGACAGTACAGTAGCTGCCATAGTTGTTAAGAAGGCAATAGGGCCAACACCTCTCTTTTTTTCTGACACAACTCTCGAAATTCCAGATACCTACAAATATGTAAAAGAATTCGCAAGAGAATACGAATTTGAGTTGATTACCGAAAAGTCGCACAATAATTTTTTCAAAATGTGTGATTTACTCGAACCACCTAGTCACATTATGAGATGGTGTTGCACTGTTTTCAAGGCATATCCAGTTAACAAATTTTTGAGATCTATAAGTGGAAATATATTGACATTTGACGGCATCAGAAAGGCAGAATCGTCTGTTAGAGCAAGCTACCCTCAACTTTATAAGAATAAGAAAATTGTTCGTCAGACTGTTGCAAGACCAATTTTTGTTTGGTCCACTTTATCAGTCTGGATGTATATTCTTAAGAGAAAAATAATGTATAATCCAGCTTATCGCAATGGGTATACGAGGGTGGGGTGCTATCTTTGTCCGTTTAATTCCCCATATGACGATGTGATAACTAAACATTTTTATCCAGAACTTTATGATAGGTGGGAAAAGGTGTTGATAGATTTTGCGAAGAATCACAATAAAGACCTTAGATGGGTCGATAGTGGTTACTGGAAGCAGCGAAAACCCAATAGAAAAAACTATAAAGTCGTTACTCCCAAGTTATGTCCGATGCAAAATACTTATCGATATATCTTTGAAGACTGCTCAGTTACTAATGATGCTATAGAATTTTTAAAACCGTTTGGAAATATAGATTTTAAAACTTCGAATTTCTTCCAGATCGAAACGAACAACCCATTTAAACTAAATGGTCTAGTTGGTGGGAGTAGCATAAAAGTTACTTTCAACTCAGATCTTATTGTAAAGACAAAGTTTAGGTTGGAACGTCAAATTGAGAAATCAATGAACTGCGTTGCGTGCGGTGGTTGTATTGGCACCTGTCCAAATGGTGCCATTAGTGTTACAGATAAATTTAGAATTGATGACGAAAAATGCACACACTGTTTAGATTGTGTGGATACTAATTTTACTTCACGAGGTTGCATTGCCTTGAGTTTTAAAGAAGAGAGGAAAAGAATCGCTTCATCTGTTACTGATAGTTTGAGGATTGATGAGGAAAACAAAAGAATTAAATACTACGAAATTTTGCTAAGTGAGGAGATATCCTGTGGGCAGCGAGAAGCAATTAAAAGGCATCTTTCAAGGCTCAAAGAAAACAATGGGAAGGTGGAAGTAGCCACTAATGAAGACTACACGCTGGTTAAAGAACATGTACGATGAAAAAAGAGATGTTCACCCAGTATTCTGCTATAACCCATTTTTGATTGAAGAAGAAGCTATCATCATTGAGTACGAACATGTGATCCCGGGTGGGCAAATCGATTTTCTTTTAAGAGACAAGAAAGGATTAAAACTGTTTGTAGAGGTTAAATGGAGTTATGTGGATAAGAGACAAATTTTAGATTATGTGACAAGCATCAAAAATTCAGAGAAAGACAAAAATTATAGAGTTATGTGGTTAGTACCAGATGATTTAAAAGATGCAATACCTGATTATGTTCTTCAGTCTTTGCGAAAAGATCGTGCTGAGATAAAGTTTTTTTCTAGAAATAAAATAATTATGTTTATTAAACTGCGGGAGAAGGCATCTAACAGTATAAAGAAAATAGTTAGTCTTTTATCCACTCCTTACAAAGTTAAAATTGAAAAAGAGTTTATTCAGTTTGCCAGCCCAATGGAAGCTTGTTATTTTGATGGAAAAGTTGTAGCCACGGGGAAGAGAGTGGGCTTAAAAAAGACTGCTACTGGTTGGTATCTCGATCTTTTAAAGTGCGTACTTCTTAGCCAATATACGAGCCAACTACCAGATGTTACATTAGAATTTCTTAAAGAACTCTTAGATGCCCCATATTACTATAGGCGACTTGGACATGGTAAGGGAATTGCTTATGTTGACACTGCAGGGTTTGGCAACTTTATTACAAAGTGGAAAAGAGGTAAGTACAAAGGACTGGGTAGCCTTTCTATTCTCCCTATTATTGATATTGTCCAACAGATTAGAGATATTGTAGATGAGTTTCACACTGCATTTACTTCTGTGCGAAAAGAGTTATATAATGATGACAGGAGCAAGTATGATTTAGCTGTAAGATACTTTGAAAATTTCATTGCTGAATCAACTCAAAGTGGCATTGTTATGGCTGATAAATTACTTCTGTCGATCATTGAACATTTTCAGCTTCGACCATCAACTCCCATTCCCTCTCTAACACACTCAACAGTAGGTGAAATTGTAAGCAGTGTTAAGAGTGGAGAAAGATACGAGAACAATATGGGCAAAAGAATTGTAGAGCTATTCTGCCTGAAATATATGCTATTTCCCTCCAGAGCAATTTACGGTGCATTCGAAATTCTTATGCCAAAACTTATTGGTAAACAAGAAGTATTTGAAAGGATACGAACACAAAGTTTTATTATCAATAGAGAAAAAGGTATGTATGTAAACAGATATGTAATCCACGAAGGGGCTAAATAGGGGTGAAAAATATGGTGAATTGTATCAACTGTAGAAAGGAAAATGCTGTAGAGAACGTTAAGCGAATGAAACTGGGTAAAGAAACAATGTGCGAGAACTTATACCACATGCCAAGCAAGATAAAACAAACACACGATGATTTTGTTAAAAGTATGGATGAAGGGAACTGGGGATTCTTACTTGTTCGTGGGGACAACGGCGCTGGTAAAACTAGATACGTAAAGACTGTAGAAGCAATTGCTAGAAACAAAGATTATTGCATTGCCCACATAGAACTCATGGGGGACGAAATAAAACAATACGGCATCCCAGGATTCATTGTACACCAATGTCTCCATAAGTTGAGACTTCCAGATGGGTATCAGTTTCTGCCAAAGATACAGACAAATGACAACTTCAAGAGGCAAGTTCGCAAGGCGATAGAGCATGACAGATCCATATTGGAGTTCTGGAGTTCGTCACTAACAACAATTATGTTGCATTTAACAAATCCAAATATAGAGGCAGAAAAAAAGGGTCTAGTTACGGAGTGGTTAAGAGGTTCAAGTATCTATGTAAAAGATCTACGAAATTTAGGAATATTTAATCAAAAAATGAAATCTTTTTTAGATGTACCTGTAAAGGAGGCACTTTATTTCGTAAAGCAGTTATGCCATTCTTTAGATTATAAGGGTTTACTTATAGTAGCTGACGAAATAGAAAAAGGCGGAGAACTATACCCTAACAAGGGGCGAGCTTTTTTGGATTCTCTGAGAGATGCGATAAACATTCTTCTCGACACCGAATCCCTACCAAACAGAATTGGTATTCAAAAAGGTTTGTTCGTTATTTTTGCTATTTCCGTTCCATATTTATTCTGGGCAAGACTAATCCCAACAGAAGATGTAAGAATGCGAGGAATTGAAGCATACACAAAACCTAGAACCACAATAGATCTCTCTCCACGATTACATACGATACTAGCAGATTGTGCCTCTACCATAGATGTTGATATAGACAATCTTGAAGATTTAGAGGGGATCATAAAAAGAATTGTCCCTTGCTATAATAAAGCAACTGCGACATCTATTTCAGTTAATACTAAAAAATTAGCGGAAACTACCTTAAAAATGTCTGGTGGATGTCTACCACGAACTAATATTCAAAATGCCATTAAGCTTTTAGAGAAAGAATAGTTTTCTTTAAAAAATTTTGTGCATGTAGTTTTTCTGCACTCGTTTCCTGTGCTTTGATATTCTGAAACGCACCTGCCCCTGCTCTCTCTCTTCATTTCAGGCTCCTTTTAATGATAAAATGCAACTGCTAAAAGCATCAATATGTATAAGCAAATAAGTAATGAATATGCCACCACTTTTGGAATGGAAACTCCGCAGAATTCGAATTTTCTAATATATTGGAGGATACTACTCCTTTCAAGGACCATAAAAGGAACAAGAAAAACAGTAACCATAATAAAAGTTACCCATTTATTGTCCCAAATAAAAAGAATAAGGAAATTATGGAGAGCATGTAGAGTAATGGCTATTGGTAAAAAACATATAAACCAATTTCTATAACGCCTTCCTAAAATAAACGGATAGAGAGAATATGTACTATGAATGCAAACATTCAATAACACGTACAAGTAAAATCCAATCCGGATATGACCATTGTGGAAACACCCTTCAAGGAAACCAAATAATCCTGCAGAAATTAAAAAAGCATACACGATATTTTTATTTATAAATTCCTTTTTAGATCTATATTTTGATTGAAGAAATTTAAAAGGTATCAAAAAAATTACTCCATATCCAATAAATTTTATGGTTTCTTCTATGATTGGAGCGATAATGACCGACCTTGTTTCATTAAAATCAAAAACTATATTGTTAATTTTAACAGAAAATTTTGATAGAAAGACATCGGTGAAAAAAACGTTTAAATGTCCAGCAAGATAAAATAATGCTCCAATTATCACTACCAAAAAAACACACCCATACCTATAAATAATTTTTCTTAAATCTTCATATCTTACTTTTCTACTCATAAAATAGCACCTTCATTTTTAAGTATTCTTGCATATCCTTCTATTTTTTTCTCATTTCCTACATAGCCGTGTTGTATATTAAAAATATTGCCTGATGCTTACGCATGTAGTTTTTTCTGCCTCCTTTTCCTGTATCTGGACACCCTGAAATGCACCTGCCTCCCGTTACGTCGGGACGCAAAAAATGTTTTCTTTTGTTTTGTGTTAAAAGACCCCTCATATTAATGGGTGCCAAAATCATTAAACTCTTCTGTTTCTAACTTTAATGAAGCATATACTTCAAAAATAGTTTGAATAATTTGATCATCAATTTCAATTACACGAACATGCATATTTGAAACTCGCTCTTTTGCTTTAAAAAACATTTTTACAAATTCTAAGTTATTTTCAAGTTCTTTACGACCCATATTTATCTTTATCCCACTTTCTTCAGCATTTTTCTTTGCTATACTAAATGCAAAAGGAGCACTATTATGAGTTGAACTTTTACGACCATGCTCTAAAATCCTATGTTTCATACGGTTAGTACGTCCAACATAAATGGGTTTGTCATTTTCGTAAAAAACATAAATTCCCTTCTCACAAACGCCTTTCAAATTATTTCGGAATTTTTTATCGGATGTAGTAAGTTTTTTTAACAAACCAGGGAGTTGATCAATTATTTTTTCAAATTCTTTGTTCATCTCATTAACCTTTCTTAAAGTCTCTGCTTTCGCCTAACTTCGATATATCCGAACCCATTTTTTCTATTTCATACATGGTTTTGATGGTATTAAAAATAACGTTTACGCATGTAGTCTTGTGTTGGGTAGCAGGTGCTACAATCAAAAAAACAGAAACAGAAAAAATAAAAAAAGAGAGAGGGGAAATCATTGTGTTTTTGTTTCTCTTTCTATTTCTTTTTTATGTTCTGCTCTTTCCTTGTCTGTCAGTTCTGCTATTTCTGTGGGCTCAATAATACCCCCAGCCCATTTACCTTTGAAATCCTTTTTTATTCTTTTCAGCAGTTCTATCGCCCAATCAATTTCCTCCTCGAAGAGCATGCAGAGAGTAACAGATGTGACTTTCCCATCCTTTCTTACCACTACAGTTACATCACACACTCTTATTTTTTTATGCGGACCTATGCGATATTCATAGCTGACCAGCTGCTCTTTTGTTCTGCTTATTACCCTTTTCATATTTTTCATCACCTTCTTTTTATTTTTTCTTCATGCACACCTGCAGTTGTGCTTTTCACATTTCCTTCTTTTTTCCTTTGTCCTAATATTTCTTTTTTCATCTAATCACCTCTTTATACAATGCTTCAAAAAATATCTGTTACATTTTTGCTTCTACACAACCTAATTTTTTTGTCTTAAAAATCATATGCACAAAACAAGTTCAGTCTAAGTTCAATCAGACAATACAGTAAATGATATTTAAAGATTTTGATATAAGGTTTTTGGGATAAGGTAGTGACGATAAAAGCAAAAAAATAAAAATAAAAAAAAGAAAAGTAGAAAAATGTTTTTATCTTCTTCTCTTGGTTTTTTTCACAGCCTTCTTTTTCACCTTTGCTTTGACTTTGGCTTTCTTTTTCTTTCCGCCGCCTCGTGCCATCTTGGCTCTTGCGATGTCTCCTTGTTTGTCTATAAAATAGAGATAGCCTGGTTCTTTTTTCACGGATGCTTTGGCAAGCGTCTCTGGACCCTTGCGGGTTCTCATGCCTGCTCGTACCATAGGTGTCCTGGCAGGATCACCCTGTTTGTTCACAAAATACAAAAATCCTGGTTCCCTCTTTATACCTAATTTTGCTATTTTTTCCGCCATAATACTTTTCACCTCAGAGAATAAGTATGTGTTGTGAGGATAAAACAGTTTCCCCTCACGGAAAAAAACAGTCTTTTATTATCCTCTCCCAACATGCCAACCACCCCCACTCACCATAATTTCTCGCAGTAGGAGCGGAATGAGGGCATTGCCCGAATGGGCAACCCCGAAATGGAGCGTCATCGAATAAAAGCAATCACTGTGCGGGCAGTGAACAAACGTGGTGCACAACGGATAGATAATGCACTCTAACGATATCACGGAAACGATTTGTCCCGCACCATCGAACAAAATGCAATTTGCGAAGCGTTTAATAGTTCACTAATTCGGTTATTGTTTTTTATCCTTTTTGGGCAGTTTTTGGGCAGTTTTTGGGCAATTTGGGCACATTATCGTTTTCACGCATACGTCTTGTTCCGCACCATCGAACAAAATGCAATTTGCGACCCAGAGGGAGCAATTTGCAC
Organism: Nanobdellota archaeon; assembly: GCA_018894775.1. Taxonomy (GTDB): domain Archaea; phylum Nanobdellota; class Nanobdellia; order SCGC-AAA011-G17; family VGLX01; genus JAHIPG01. The sequence goes on along the minus strand of JAHIPG010000236.1, from coordinate 454 downwards.
AATACTATGTTTTGATTGCGAGCCTGGGAGCAATGAAAAAAACCTAAACCAGTAAAATTTATTTCATACTTTCCTCATTGTTAAAATATAGGCATACAACCAGACAACTACTGTTATCAAAATAAAGGAAAAAAACCATGGATGTAAATCATCCCTATAGGTGGCCATTCTCTTTGATATATGATGAATAGACAGTATGTCTTGATAGGGGTAGAAAAGAAGTGGGTGTTTCTCATCAAAACACCGTCGAAAACATATTCTCAACCAAAACATTCTCTGTGAATTTCGCGTGACTACACAGTTCAAAGCGTGATTACAAGGCCGTTAACAAAACAAGCTCCTATAATATACTTTTCGCTGTTCAACAGTAAAAATATAAATAGGAGGAACACCATAATAGTAATTAGGTAATCTCCGACCGGAGGTTACCTCTTGGAAACTATACTCTACCTTC
>JAHIPG010000235.1 GCA_018894775.1 Nanobdellota archaeon | reverse complement strand
GAATGTACTGATAAATGGTTTTTTACTGAGATGTCGACAAGTTTTTGTTTTCCTTTTATAAGTTCTATAGATTTTATTTTTATTGGTTCATTTTGGGAATTTAATAAGTAATCATCTTCTGTTAATTCTTCTGCAACTTTTGTTTTCATCCCTTCTACAAAAAATATATGGTCTTTTGATGTTTGTATTTCTTCATTTTCAGTTTTTATTTTCAGAGCTTCATCTTTTTCTACAAACCATTTATCAGTACATTCAGAATTTTCTAATTTTAAATTTTTGAGGTTATATGATTTTAAAAAATCCCCTGTTTGAATTTCTTCAATTTTCATAAGACCTTTAGAAGTATTTACTAATGTACCGAGTATAGTGCACTGCCCACCTGCGCGGGTCTTTCCTGGAACATTTGATGTTTCTGATGCTATCTCTTTTATCGTATTGCCTATCAACAATCCGACTGTTGCTTCTCTCCTATCAAGAACTATCAGACCATAAGTTTCTCTATGTTCCATTATATCTTCCAAAGGCTCAATCATGAATGTTTGGTCACACCTGTACATCCTGAAGTTTAATGGTAAAGGCGGTTCTACTGACCACACTTGGATGTCTATCTTATTTGTTTGTTCTGATGCGTTTCCTGAAAAGACTGCCAACCCATGAGGTGGTGTTTTTTTGAATAATCTTAGATGTCTTATCATCCTTTCTAAAGAGTCTATGACATTCTTTCTTGTCTTTGCATCTTTGATGTTTGCTGCTGTTCCTTGCTCTTCTTGGAGATGGTGTATAATCTTGACTAGTTCGTATCCTGCCGGGATATAGACCGAGACCAGTTCTGTGTGTCTGCCTCTGATCTTTTTCAGTTTCCGTATGAACCTTTTCAGCTCCAGCTTTTCTTTAACGTTCATTTTATGATTCTTTTCTTAAGTCTATTATCTTAGCCTTGTTTAATCTTAATAATTCTTGTGTTTTGATTTTGATTAATGTGTAGCTGTTTCCTCCGCCCGCGATGACCTCTTCTTTTTCAGCTGCCTTTTCATCCATCAGGTATTGTGCTTCCACTCCTAGCGGCGGTACGCCTCCTACTGGATAGCCTGTCTTTTCTAGTGTTTCATCTGGGCTGGTTAGTTTTATTCCTGTGAGTTCAAGGAATTTTGATATCTTTGATTTATCAATCCTGTCTTCTTTTCTTACTATTGCGATTATCACCAGATCATCTTTGTAGAAGACTATGCTTTTTACGATATCTTCAGCATTCTCTCCCATCTGTACTGCTGCTTCTACACATGTAGCAACGCTGGTATTTAGATTTAATATTTCGCATTTCGCGTCATGCTCTTCAAGATATTTCCTAAGCTTAGCTAGGTATTCGTCTTCCATTTTGTAGAATGTCAAAGATTGATTTCTAATTTTTTTCCGAATTTTATTTCGGTGGCGTTTGTTACAGCTTTTAGATCATCTAATACTATCTCCAGCTCTTTTTCATCTAATACTAATTTTACTTCTTCTTTCATTGATTTTTGGTTCTGTGTTTTTTCCTGTCTTACTTTTCCGATTATGTCTACAGCCTTATCTCCGATGTTTTCTATCTTTTCATTTATAATTTTCTTATCTGCTTTTGGCCATTCAGTTATATGCAGGCTTATCTCTTTCTCTTGTTTGTTGAAGTAGAAGTGATATATTTCTTCTGTTATGTGTGGCATTATTGGTGCTATCATTTTTAGTATTGCGAGCATCGCTGTGTATAATGTATATTGCGCTGATTGTCTTGATTCCTTCCCTCTCTTATCAGGATTGTATAATCTATCTTTGACTATTTCAAGATAGTTGTCACAGAATATGTGCCAGAAGAATTGCTCAACTAATCTTTTCGCTTCCCCTGTCCTATAATGCTGGTAGGCATCTGTTACTTTTTCTATTAAATGTTGTAATTTGCTTAGCAGCCATTTGTCCATATTTTCTAGTTTCTTTGGCTTACTATTCTTATAATCTTCCAGGTGCATTATTATAAATTTTGATGCGTTCCATAGCTTGGTCTGGAACTTCTGTCCTGTTACTAAGTCTTTTTCCTGGAATGGTAGGTCTTCACCAAATGTTGCTGTTCCTACCCAGTATCTTACTACGTCTACATTGTATTTGTCCATTAATTCGTGTGTCCATATTGCGTTTCCTTTTGATTTATGCATCCCATGACCTTTAGGATCAAGAACATATGTTCCTAGTGCTATATCTTTCCAAGGTATTTTTTTGAAATGTAAGTATGATTTTAGTATTGTATAGAATGCCCATGTTCGGATTATATCATGAGACTGTACTCTTAGTGAGGTTGGGAACATATTTTTGTAATCTTTAGGATTTTCTAGCCATTTCATTGCTATCTGTGGGCTCATGCTTGATGTCATCCATGTGTCGAAAACATCTGGGTCTGCCTCAAATTCTTCAGAGCCGCATTTACATTTCTGTTTTGGTGTATCCTCTTCTGGGTCTATTGGTAAGTTCTTTTCATCTGGTAGCATGACTTCTCCGCATTTTTTACAGTACCATACAGGGATTGGAACTCCGAAGAATCTTTGTCTTGATATACACCAGTCCCATGCCAGGTTGTTTGTCCAGTCTTCGTATCTTTTCCTGTAGAATTCTGGGTACCAGTTTATCTGTCTTCCTTGATGTATTAGTGCTTTTTTATGTTCTAATGTTTTGATGAACCACTGTTTTGTAACTAAGAACTCAACAGGAGTTGAGCATCTCCAGCATCCTCCAACTGTCTGTTGTAATGGTTCTTGTTTGATCAACAAGCCTTTGTAGTCTAGATCTTGAAGTATTTTTTCTCTTGCTTCTGCTATTTTTAGTCCTTCGTAGACTCCGCATTCTGAGTTCAGTTTGCCTTCTTCTGTAAGGATTGTTTTCAGTGGTAGTTTGTGTTTTTTCCACCATTCTATATCTGATGTATCTCCAAATGTGCATATCATTACTATTCCTGAACCGAATTCCATGTCTACTTTTTCATCTGCCATTATCGGAACTTTTTGTTCAAATATTGGGACTATTGCTTTCTGCCCTACCAGTTTTTTGTATCTTTTATCATCTGGATGTACGAATATTCCTACGCATGCAGCTAAGAATTCTGGTCTTGTTGTTGCGATTTCTATCTTTTTGCCGTCTTCCAGATTAAAATAAATATGGTTTAGCTTTGTTGTTCTTTCTACATCTTCTACTTCTGCCTGTGCTAAAGCTGTTTGATGTTTTGTACACCATAGTGTTGGCCCCTCACGTCTATAAGCATCTCCTTGTTTTACTAATTCTATGAATGATTTTTGAGCAATCTTTTGTGATTCTGGATCTATTGTTGTGTATTTTAGGCTCCAGTCATAAGAATGTCCTAATCTCTTGAATACTCTATCTGCATATTCCTTTTCTACCTTAGCTGATTCTTTCCTGCATAGCTTTCTGAATTCTGCTTTTGTTGTAGTTTTTTTAGAAATCTTGAATTTTTCTTCAACATATTTTTCTGTTGGCAGTCCATTATTATCAAAGCATGGTGCGAAATAGACATTGTAGCCGTTCATTCGCCTGTATCTTGCTATAATTTCAAACTGTGTGTAGTGTAAAGCGTGACCTATATGTAAGTGGCCAGCTGATGCGTATGGCGGTGGAACATCTATGGAATATACCTTTTTCTTGCTACTTAGGTCAAATTTATATATCTGATGTTCTTCCCAGTAGTTCTGCCATTTCTTTTCTACTTCTTTCGCATCATATTTTTTAGGTAGTTCCATTTTCTTGTATGTTCAGCGTTTTTTTATTTTTAAAGCTTTTGAATAAGTTTTTTATATATCTTGGTTCCATATCTAGTTATGGTTTTGATAACATTCATGGAGTTTTTTAGATTAGTAGTGATGACTTTTGCTTTAGGTTATATATTCTCAGCATTCATGCCTCAACAATTATTTGGCAAAAGTGGCCTGTCCCATCTAATTAACGCACAGAAAAGCGGTTTAGACTGGGAAGCCATTAAGTATGCAGCAATAATAACTGGTCCTGCTGTAGTTTTACATGAGCTAGGGCATAAGTTTGTTGCTATGGCTTTTGGTCTTAGCACAGAGTTTTTTGCCAGTTATTGGGGCTTGGGATTAGGGGTGTTCCTTAAGATGGTTGGTGCTCCTTTCATAATATTTGTTCCAGGCTATGTAACCATCCCTTATGATACCCATGTTTTGGTTTCAGGAATTGTTGCTTTTGCAGGGCCTTTAATGAATCTTACGATATGGATCGCTGCAGGAATATATCTGAAATATTTTAAGCTGAATCATAAACAGATGATTTTAACTGTATTGACAAAGAAGATCAATATGTTCTTATTTATTTTTAATATGATTCCTTTTGGTATTTTTGATGGTGCTAAAGTCTTCAGGGCTTTAGGATACCTTATTTCTTTTTTCTAGCTCTTCTGGCTTACTACTTTCACGACTAAAATTTAAAGGAAAAAATATTCTTATAAGTTTATCTTCCTCCGTCCCAGCACGCAACATCGGTACCTAGCAACCAAAAATCCCAAGAATTCCCCTACTACAACCCTTTTCAGAAACCACGCAACTTGCAACAATGGGACCCATTTTCACTTGCACTAACAGAACTTTTCCCATGCACTAACGGTACCTGAGAAAAGGAAAACAGCCGAAAATCCTCCCACCTCTCTAACTCAAAAGTTACAGCGCCAATGAAGAAGTTAAAAAAGAAGGGTTAAAATGGATTATTTCTTTAACTTTTTTGCGTATCTTTTTAAGTAATCATCTCTTAGTTTATTTACTTCTTTCATGATTGGTATGCTTAGTCCTTTTTCTTCAAGTATGTCTAGTCTTTCACCGACCCATGTGATCCAGATATCTTTGCCGCTTGTGTGAATTTGTTTTTTGAGTTCTGTTAGGATAACTTTCCAGTCTAATCCTCTTTGTGCTAAGGAAATGCAATCTTCTAGATCTCCTTCTCTTTCTGTCATTGTTTTGAAGAGGAATATGTCTTCGTTAGAGCAAAAAAATACTTTAAGGTTTTTTAATTCAAGGACTATATTTGCTCTTTTAATCATGTCTTTGGAAATGGAAAATCCTTTGCAGACAGTTTTATAAAACAAGTCGATTCTGAAGTCTTCTCTGATAAAGATTTGATTGATATTCATGTGTTTGTATTCTGTTGTAGGAAGCTTAGTTTTGAATCCTTTTGATTTTAGTGTATTTTGGAAAGTGTCAAATTCTTTTTTTGTTTCTGTGATAATGTCTATATCTTTTGTTGCAGGTTTCATTCCTTGTTGTAATAACACGGTGCCACCTATTGCGAAAACATGTACTTTTCTTTTAAGTTGTTTTTCGATTTCTTTGAAGAGTTCTTCTATTTGTTTAAAGCTTGATATCATACATTTCAGCCTTTTCTTTTAGTTCTTCTAATTTAGGATACTCCGGGATTTTCTTTCCTTTTAAAGTTATTTTAATCTTTTCAAGTAGGGGGTGTTTTATTGAGGATAAATCTTTTTTGAATTTAGCGTAAAATAATGTTGCGTATGTTAAATGTCTTATAGTTTTTTCTTTTTCTGTTAT
>JAHIPG010000234.1 GCA_018894775.1 Nanobdellota archaeon | reverse complement strand
TAGAAGTTTTTGTGATGAGACAAAGAATGCAAGTTTAGAGGAATTAGTTAATGAAAATGAAAAATATCCTTTCCTGAAACGTGTTGGTTCTGTTAGCCTTGATAAGGGAGGTAATCTTAAACTTCTTAGAGATTATTTTGAGAATGATGTTATTGTTGCTATGAAGATATACTTGGGTTATACTACTGATGATCCTGATAGTGAACTGCTAAATCCTTATTATGATGTTGCTTTGGAATTTGATAAACCTGTTCTATTCCATATGGGCAAATGTTATCCTAAGAGTAATCCTATAACTGTGTATCCTTCAGACGTTATTCCTGTTCTGGAGAAGTATCCTGATCAGAGGTTTGTTCTTTGTCATTTTGGTCATCCTTTGATATATGATACTGAGGAGATATTGATTAAATATGATAATGCTTTTACTGACCTTTCTGGTTTGATGACTTATGAGGATACTTTGAATGGTGAGAAAGAACCAAGATTGAAAAGAGTAAAGCCTGTCTTGGAAAGATTGCTTAATAATCCTAAAACAATGGAGAAAGTGATGTATGGCTCGGATTATCCTTTGATGTCTTTGAAGCAGTATTTTAGCATTATAGATTCTATAGTTCCTGATGATATGAAGGATAAGGTCTTTTATGATAACGCTAAGAATTTCTTCAGATTATAGCATTATACGTCTTCGTGTATTAAGCCTTTTTTCTTGAGATCTTTAAGTTGTGGTATCAGCAGTTCTTTTTCGTACTGTTCTCTTGGTATCTGTATCTCTTTCTTTACTGATTCCCATCCGCATGCAGGGCACCAGAACCATTTCTCTTTTATGAAGATCATTCTGTTAGAATAACGGGGTAATTTTTTTCTCAGAATTTCTTCCTCTTCACATTCGACCTTGCATTTAGGACAGTTCATACTAATTATCCTATGTTTTAGGGATATAAAAGTCTTTCTAGATTAAATTAAAAAGAAAAAAATAAAAATTTTTAATTGGGTTAAATTTTGAGTTATGTTCACTTAAGAAATAATTCTCAATTCAACGTTTATTCTTCTTTTTCTTCATCTTCAGCTTCTTCTGCTTCAGGTTCTTCTTCGTCTGCAGGTGCTTCTGATGCGTCAGCTTTTTTTACATTAACTGCTTTTGGTCCTCTGTCACCTTCTTCGACATCGAACTCAACTGCATCGTTTTCACGTAGTGAAACGCCTTCGTTTAGGGATGATGCGTGTACGAAATATTCTTTTCCGTCTTCACCAGCGATAAAACCGAAGTTTTTCATTGCATTGAAAAATTTTACTGTTCCTTTCATTTTGTTTTTTTTACTCCTTATGGACAAATACTTTTTGTCCAAAACTGGTTAGAATTAGCTTTTTTGGACTATTTAAAGCTATGCAATTGATGTATATTGTGCAAGCAAGTGACATATGTCGTAGTCAAAATAATAAACTAAATTTATTATAAATTTCATCAGGTGTCTTTTCTTCTAGGCTCATATGTGGTCTAAAATGGTTATATCTCATTCTCCATAATTCTGAATCTTTGTTGCAAAATTTATATTCTCTTTTGAATGTTTGGAATAGTCTTTCAACCTTACCGGTTGTGGTAGGGCTGTGAACTGCTCCTCTGATATGCTCAATTCCTCTTTTCCTGCACTTCCTATCAAATCTAGAATGTTTGCTTTTTGACCCATATTGCGATCCATTATCTGTTAAAATTTGACTAGGTTTTCCGTAAATCTTAATCAAATCATCAATTATTCCAACTATTATATCGGTCGTAACTGAATTTACTGGGATAAATGCCAAACTTTTTCTCGAGCAATCATCAATTACTGAAACGACCCATTTACCTTCAATCTTTTGATCACTATGGTCTATTTGCCAAAGAGAATTCGGATGTTTTCTTTGCCAACGAATATATTTTATCCTTTTCTTTTTTCTTTTTGAAGGCTCTGTTAATTTATGTTTTCTTAGAATTTTATTAATTGATGTATGGCTTAAATCAACAAGATTTTCAATTTTTTCTGCTCCCCAGCCAGTCTGCTTTTTGATTAGCACTATTCTGTTTTCAATTTCTGGAGTTATCTTCCTGTGAATTGTTTTTGGTTTTCTCGATTCGTCTTTCAAGTCCCAATTGTTAATATTGTCTAATTTGTTCATCCATCTCTGCAATGTTCTAGTGTGAGTTTCATATCCATATTTTACAAAAAGTATTTTTCTACATTGAGAATATGAATGTCCTTTTAATTTTAATTTGAAAAATTCTTTTCTAATTATTTCTTTTTTCATGCAATTTGCATGATTCCACACACAAATTAACTTTCGGTTACTTACGACATATGTCTATGGATTGCACACCCCGGTTTTACCCGATAAATTT
>JAHIPG010000233.1 GCA_018894775.1 Nanobdellota archaeon | reverse complement strand
AATACAAAGCAAAAACAAACTACTATAACATACAAATAAACAACAAGCACCTAAACCAACCAACCACAACCCACCCATAAAAACCCCTCCAATCCAAAGAAAAATATTAGCATTTATAAACAAACTGTGAAACTTCAGTTATTTACTTATTTAGAAGCTTTTCTGTGATTGATGCGAATGCTGGTCTTGTTATAAGTACTCCTATTGTTACTCCTACAATTGTTGTGATTGCAAATCCTCTTATTAAACCAGCTCCTGCATTCCATAGAGGTATCATTGCTGCAACAGTTGTGAAGTAAGCTGTTAGTATTATGAAGAATGCTCTTTTGATTTTCTGTTTCCAGTTCAGATACTTTTCCGAACCTTTTAGTACTTCGTCTGTTATGATAATCTGATGATCAACCCCTGTTCCCACTGCTGCTATTATTCCTGCTATTGCAGCTAAATCAAGATTCCACCCTATGAATGATGCGAACCCTAATATGATTAGGATTTCGCTTCCCATTGTGATGAGCATAGGTATGATTATTTTGAATGTTCTGTATCTTATGAATACTACTAGTGCTACAGATAGCATTGCTAGTAGTCCTACCAAGAATGCGTTTTTGATGAAACTTTTTCCCATTATAGGTGATATTGTATCTAACTTTTCTATTTCTATCTCAAGAGGCAATGATCCTGTAATAAGGATTGTTTGCAGGTTGTCCATGTTGGCTATTGCTCTCTCAATAGCCACTACTTTTGATGGACCTACACCTGGTCCTGATATTGCTATTGCTGTTGACTCCTTTCCCTTAAGATCAGAACCAATTTGTAAACTGTCCACCTTTTTACCATCTAAGTAGAAGTCTATTGTTTCACTAAGTATTTCCCTACCATCTGTGCTTGATATGACATCTAACTTATCTGTTACTTCTGCATGCAGTTTAGCTGCTTCTGGGCTTAAGTGTATTACAAATTCGAACTTACAGTACCATTGATCTTGGCTTGTTTGGCTGCATTGTCTTATTCCTGAACAGCTTCCATCATCTCTGCATACAAAGGGGATATCTTTTTTTCCGCCTTCAAAGACTATATCCTCTCCTATTTTTGCTTCGAATTTTCCTTGTTTTCCAATCAGATCTCTAACTTCTGCTGATGTAACTCCTGCTATTTCGATAAGAACAAATTTGTTCCCTTCCCAGTCTTTTGCGCTTCTTATCTGTATGTCAGCAAGACCGTAAATGTTTAACCTATTGCTTAAAACTTTTATCAGATCAGAGATGTCTTTGTCTGTTATTTCCTCTTCACTTATAGGCCTTATCAGGACTCTTGTTCCTCCCTGTAAATCAAGCCCTTTCTGGATGTTACTTGTCTGTGCAGTGATTGCTGTTATTTGTGGTGCTCCTCTGCTTAAGTATATGTAATTTCCTTGGTCAGTGGATATCTCCATCTTCTCAAGAGGAAGTATCTTATTCACTTGTTCTTTCAATGACAAAGTATCATTTACTTTTTCACCATTTATTGAAAGTATCTTTACACCTTTGTCTAATACTGCAAAGTCTTCCGTTGATATGACTGTAAGATTTTCGTCAGTTTCAAAGCCTATATTGTTTAGGGTAGTATATTTGAAATCTCCTTCATCTGTTTCTAATTTTATTTCTATAGGTTCTTTTTCAAAGGATTTTATAATTTTTGCAAAATCCTGGAGTGTTTCTATGGCTTGCCCGTTTATGGATTTTAGTATCTCTCCTGATTTTATCCCTTGTTCAGCTTCAAGGCTTCCTTGTCCTACAGATTTTATTTGGATGCCTGATGCCCAAGGGTTTGGGTTTATTGCCATGAGTGATAGTACTATGGCTATTAGAAGGATCCACATTCTCATTGTCATGAATTTTTTTGCCATTATTCTATGTCTGCCTTTTCTTTTTTAGCTGTGTACCAGATTAGTATTCTTGTGTTTAACATATAAGTCATGATGATATCTATGAAGAGTCCTGCTATTAATATGATGAACATCTGTTTTAGTAAAAATGAGTTTGATACAAAGTATCCTACTGTCAAAGCAACAATGGTTGTGCAAGTCATTGTAAGGCCTGTTGCCATTGATGAGAATACCCTCTCCATTATTGTTCCTTCTTTTCTTTTTAGAACTTTCGTGGTCAGTAGTACATCTGTGTCGATACTATAACCCATAAGCAATAGTATTGCTGCGATTCCTGATGTTGATAGTCTTATTCCGACCAAGTCTATGAATGCTAGTGCTGCAATCATATCTGCCAAGGCTGCTAATACAACTGCCAAGGAAGGTATAACACTCCTGAATGCGATGAATATTACTATTGACATTAGGATGAATGCTATGCCTATTGCTATAATCATCTGTCTGTAGAAAGATTCTCCTAAGCTGCTTCCTGTTTCTTCAATTGATAAATTTTCCTCTGTTACTTCTTCTCCAAGATTCTCTTGCAAAAATGTCCTTAGTTCTTCTCCTTTTATATCGCTAGATTCGATTATTAATCCTATCTGTTCATCTGTTCCGAATTCAGCTAGTTTCCTTACCAGAACCTCTAATCCAAATCTTTCATTAAGCATATCTTCCATCTCTGAAACTGATGTTTGAGTGTATATTGTCGCTGTTACCCCTCCTGCTAACGTCACATCTTTCTGCACTATATCTCCTGTTTTTATAGTATGGTTGATAACAATTGCTAAAGAAATCAGCATTATTGCGATAGGTATCCATACAAGTCTCTTATTATGCTTTATGTAAAATCTCTTCATTCAAGCAAATTAGAATTTTTATTCTTTAAAAAGTTTACCCACCGTATTCAAGTAGTGTTATTTCACCAGCTCTTCAAGTTTTTTTATTGCTCTTGGGTTCTTGTAATCCTTGCTTATCTTATATAGTTCAAAGAATTCTTTATCATTTACGTTTTCTAAAAGATTGTATTTTACGTCGTTCAGAACGTCTGAGTATAATGGGAATTTATTTGCCAATACCAGATATATTTTTCCTTGGGCTTCATAACCCATCATTATGGCTGCCTCTTTGTAGGATGTTCTCCCTATATTTTCTACGTATTTTTTATTCTTTTTCTTGAGCATTATTTCAGGGTAGAATCCTGTTATGAAAAGTGTTTCATCCCCTAAATGGATGTAGTCTTCCAGATTTTTTGAGTTTGTAAGCCTGTATATTAATGGTTCTTCTGATAGGAAATCTTCTTCTTTACTTAGGAATTTTGAAAGTAATGAAGTTAAGTAGCCTTCTACGAAAATATCTGTGCCAGGTGTAATTTTTTCTATAGATTCCTTTAGGTATTCAGAAAACTCAATATTTGCTGTTTTGTATATTTTTATTTTGTGCGCCATGGTCAACACCATATTATAATAGGTTTTCTTTGTATTTAAGTATTTTTATTTAAAAAAGAGAAGAAAAAAGTTTTAAAATATGTGTTCTTCATGCGCGGTTTTATAGTCATAAATCTCTTTAGGTTTGAACCATAGATCTATTTCATATTTTGCATCTTCCTGATTTCCGCTTGCATGCACTACATTTCTTACAACCATTTCTTTTTTATCAGCATATGAATAACTGACGTGAGCAAAATCTCCTCTTATCGTTCCTGGCTGTGCTGCTCTTGGTTCTGTTCCACCGACAATCTTTCTAACATTCTCAACAGCATTTACACCTTGTATCACTATAGCAACTACTGGAGATTCCTGTAAAAAATTAACAAGGTAATTTCTTACATGTTCCCCTCTTCTCTTGCTAATGTCTTCTGTATAATGCTTCTTAGCAAACGTTGCATCTATCCATATCATCTTCAAACCTACTATCTTAAGTCCTCGATTTTCAAATCTTTTCACAAGTTCACCGATTAATCCACGCTTTACTCCATCCGGTTTTATTAACACTAAAGTTTGTTCTATCATTTTAGAGAGGATATTACTATTTGAGTATTTAAAGGTTGTTGTTGAGTGGCTGTGGTGAAACCCTTAGATGGGTTTGACAAACTTGTATGAGTTTGTCGATGTTGTGGGCTATGAGTTTGCAGATTAGTTCTTTCTTTTGTGTGTTGAATGTTTTTGCTTTGAGTCTTGAGCCGTATTTTCTTTTTATGCTGGAGAATATTGTTTCTACTTTGCTTCTTTGATGGTACTTTTTTTCGTCAAATTGGTTTGCTACTCTTTTTCTGAGTGTGCTTCTGCATTTTTTGCTTATGTTTTTTCTTACTTTGATTAAGGATTTTGCGCCCAGTTCGTGTATCACAAACTTATGATTCTTTTTTGAATCATAGCCTTTGTCCGCAAGGACAAAGTTTGTTTCTAATCCTTTGACTATTTGGAGGAAATCTTTAGTGTCATGTCTTGGTCCTTTGTGTATGGCTGATTTGAAGATTATTTGTTTTTCCATATCTGCGCTTATCCCAAGCTTGATATGTCGACGGTAATCTACTCTTTCTGTCCGTACCATATAATGCATGCTACGGTTGCCAACCTCAAAACCAGTACCATCCACGCCAACCATTTCTGCCTTACGGAAAGGCAAAAGAAAATTAAGAATTTTAGGTTTGACTCTTTTGGCAAACTTAACCAAAGTGGTATAATGCGGAACACGCTTCAACCCAATATACATACCAATATTGCTCACCTTCAGCAACTCGCATAGATCACGATAAGTTGTTCTCAACTTCTGCTTGAGAACAAGCAGAATAATCTTCTGATGATTACAGAAAATCTTATTACTAAACTTGCTAAAATACCTCGGAACCTGCTCACAAAGCTCCAAAGCACAATCAATAAACTTTAAGTATAAAGAATCCTTATTCTTCATGGGGTATCACCTCTTTTGTTTACCTAACAAAAAGAAGTGATTCCCTTCTACTTAAAATATAAGGGTTTCACCACAGCCTGTTGAGTTAGTCAGACATTTCTTTTAAATGTAAGGTTTATATTCTTATTTCAACCTTTCTCCAGATAATTCCAGATGGTCTGTTTCCACTTGTACAAGTGCTGTAAATATCTGTTTGACTCTTTCATTTTCAGATTCTTCAGCAGCCTGCTTGTAGAATTCTATTGCTTTAGTTTCCCTATCATGTGATTCTTGCAGATTATCTTTATTTGTTGTTGAGCATTCATCTAATTTTGGAATATCTACCTTATCCATTTTTAGGATTTTTTTCCAGATTGATGCATGTTCAGCCTCAACTTTTCCCAATGCTTTAAACAATTGTTTCCCTTCTTCATCGTCTGTTTTTTCTGTCGCGCAAAAATAGAACTTTGCGTTTGATATTTCTACATCTAAAGCTTTTTTTACATTTGCTAAGTCTTTTTCATTTAGTTCAACATCAAATGTTTCTTTGAAATCTTTTGCTTCTATTATAAAATCTTCATATGCTCCACAGAAAGGACATCTTGTTGGTGGGTTAGCACCTATATAAGGATCTCCACATATTTTACATCTAAATAATTTTGCCATTTTAAACCTCCATTTAAATACTTTTCAACATAGACTTTAATTCATATTTATTGTTTTCTATAGTTTATCTTGATATTGAGAACATTTAAAAATGAAACCAGTCCATAAGAGAGAGGTGAAATTATATGACAGAATTAAAACAAATCTATAAATGCAATGTTTGTGGAAATATAGTAGAAGTCTTGCATACAGGTGTAGGGGAGCTTGTTTGCTGTGGGCAGCCTATGGAATTACAAAAAGAGAAGAGTGGAGATGAAGGTCAGGAAAAACACGTTCCAGTGGTTGAAAAGACAGACAATAGTGTTAAAATTAAAGTTGGATCAGTACCGCACCCTATGGAAGAAAAACACTTTATAGAATGGATAGAAGTTATTGCAGACGGAAAATCCTGTCGAAAGTTTTTGAAGCCTAGTGATGAACCAGAAGCAGAGTTTGAAGTTAAGGCAGATAAAATAGAGGCAAGGTCATACTGTAATGTTCATGGACTGTGGAAAAGTTAGACTTAAAAAGAGAAGAATATAGTCCAAAAGGATATGGAGGTAAAAATGAAACTAAGAACTATAATTATTTTGACAATAGTCATGCTAATGCTTTCTATCACAGTAACTGCATCTATGTTGATTCCTTCAAGTGATAAAGCTAAAGAGCATGCAAAGGCTCCAGAAAAATCTCCAGCAATTGGAGATGATTGGGAGCTTGAAAGAATAGACTTTGTACACTATGCAAAGCCAGATTGGGCTGTTAAACCACCTAAGATTCCAAAGACAGAGACTTGTTATAAGTTGATGGGTGTTAAGTGGAAAAGTTTCCCTGTTGATTATGTGATAAACCCTACCAATAATGATGGTTTATCAGAAAGTTTTGTGGTAAATACAATTTCAACATCAGCAGAAACATGGGACATTGTAACATCTAGCGAACTATTCAGCGATTCTTATGGAATAGACTACACAGTACAATATGGTGTATATGATTACCAAAACTCAATAGTCTTTGGTGATTACCCAGAATCTGGAGTGATTGGAGTAACGTCAGTGTGGTACACTAGAAAAGGCAAAGAGATTGTTGAGTTTGATATGTTACTTGACACAGACTTTACATGGGGAGATGCAGAACTAAACACTAACCTGATGGATCTAGAGAATATAATGACTCATGAGTTAGGCCATGCTGTAGGTTTAAGTGACTTATATAGTGATGCTTGTTCAGCAGTTACTATGTATGGGTACTCTAACTATGGAGAGATTTCAAAGAGAAGTCTTGAGCAGCCAGACATAACAGGATTACAGGAAATGTACGGCTAAAACTTTTTTTTCTTTATTTTTTAAAGAAAAGATTTAAATAAAATAAATTCTCAAAAGAAAATATGAAAAAAGGGTTTATAGTTTTAATTTTATTGATTGTTTCTATTCTTTTGATTAATGGCTGCGTTCCTAAAGAAAAAGATATTATAGAAGAAGAAGAGGAAGTAGAAATTTTCTGCCCTAATTATGATGAAAATCAAGAAGAATGTTTATTGCATATAGAATGTAAATGGAATTCAGAGGAGAATATTTGTGAACCAATTGATATGGTGGAAGAAGACGAAGAGGGTGTGGAAGACGATGAAGGTGATGAGGATGATCTTCTTGAGCCATTTGTGTCTGAATTAGAAAAAGATTTACCAAATACTCCTTCTAATGAAATCTGTAAAAAACTTCCTTTAACAGAAGGATTAAGTCAAGAAGAAATTCTTACATTAACTCCTGGTAATAGGCAGGAGTGCCTGGCTGTTGTAAATAATAATCATGAATTCTGTGAATTGATTCAATTGGATAATGGAGAAGATATGTTGGGAAAAGATGATAAAAATGTTTGTTTAGCTCATGCAAAAAAAGATGTTTCCTATTGTAAAGAGATGAGTAATGACGGAGATAAAAAACATTGTTATTTTGGACTTTCGCTGATTAGTGGGGATATTAATGTTTGTGATGAAATTGATTATGATGAAAATGAAAAAGAGCTATGTTATTGGTCTTTTGTAAATGCCTTATATTGGGAAGGTAAATCTGACAAGATAACAACAGAGCATTGTAATAAATTACCTGCTGGTTCGCAAAGTAGAGATTCTTGTCTTGCACAGAAAGAAGGAGATGTTTCTCTCTGTGAAAACAATGTTAATTGTTTGACATTATTTGAACAGCCGATGTCTTTTTGTACTACTGGCAAAGGAAGTAAACTTAAATATTGTATTAGAGACAGAGCCATGACTGATAAAGATCTTTCAATATGTGAAACTCTGACTGGAGAAAAAAGGGATGATTGCATTGGAGATTATGTAGGACATATTAGTCAAGATATTTCAACTTGCGACAAGATAACTAGTTATTTTGCAAGAAATACATGTTATAAAGATGTTGCAATACAAACTGGCACCAATTTTTTGTTTAATCTTTATAATTAATTAAATAAAAGAGGTATAAATGAAAAAAATAATTTTAATTTATTATTATCATATTCTTTTTTAATTTTAATCTTCATCAACTACTCCTGGTTCTCCAGGTCCTTCATCCACCACATCGACAAACGGAATAGACTTCGGAGTCGTATCATCTATGTCGTCACCCCCATCTATATCACTTCCAGTCTCGACTGTATTATCTCCACCCTCAACCACATTAGTCCCACCATCCACTACAGTATCTCCTGGTGCTTCATTAGTTGTTCCTGGAGCTAATCCCTCATTTCCATCATCATTAGCAACTACATTATCAACATTATTATTTCCCCCACTATTCCCCCCAGCTACATCTGTTTTAACAACAGGGGTTAAACCATCATCTCCATTATTATTTCCTTTATCTCCCTCAACAATTAAAGTTTTAATATCTTCTCCTGGCTCTCCAATTCCTTCTGTGCCCGATGCAAAAGTCCTTTCTTTAATCTCATTATCAATTTCTCCAATTTTCTCTTCAATTTCCATAATTTTTGTTTGTCCATCTCCCCCTTCTACTACTATTTCAACTTTATTTGTTCCACTTTCACCATCTTTTACTATCTCCCTTGTTAATGTTTGTCCTTCTTTTCCTTCAACTTCTATCACCAGTTCTGCGGTAAGATGTGTTTTTTCTTCTTCTAAAACATAAACTTCAAAATCATCAGGAAGATTTTCCTCTTCGTTTATTTTATCTACAATCTTATCAACACTTATTTTTACTTCTTCAGCAACATCTAACGAAACCTTTTTTTGCACGAGCTGAATTTTGTTACGCGCCTTTTCAAGATTCTTAGCTGCAGCAATATCATCTCCATTTCTAATGTTTTCTATTGCTGAATTTACTTCTTTCTCCCGTATTTCCAAGGCAAACTTAACTTTTTTATCACCGAAAGAAAAAAATAATTTGATATCATCTGTAAATCTGTTAAATCCAGAATATGTTTGAGCGTAAACCAAAGGAGACAGTAATAAAATACTTATAAATAACATTGCAATTATTTCTTTTTTCATAGAATTATTAAGGACTTAAAGTATAAAAGTTTATTGTATGGATTGGCTCTTTTAGAATGTTGATGTAAATATTT
>JAHIPG010000232.1 GCA_018894775.1 Nanobdellota archaeon | reverse complement strand
GAGATAAAGTAAAGATAAAAATATTGGAAAACAAAAATGAATTATATGTAGCAGAGGGAATATGAAAAAAATAAGCATACTCGGCTCAACAGGATCTATAGGTACACAAAGCCTAGAAGTGATAACACACTTAAGATATGAAGTTGTGGCTTTGACTACGAATAAAAATATAGATTTGTTAGAGAAGCAGATAGAAAAATATAAACCAGATATAGTAGCAGTAGTAGATGAAGAAAAAGCAGACATTCTAAGAAAAAAAGTAAACATAAATGTTTATGCAGGAAAGGAAGGGCTGATAAAAGCAGCAACTTATGAAAAAGCAGATACTGTAATAACAGCCGTAGTGGGGACAGCAGGGATAATACCTACAATAGAAGCGATAAAAAGTTTGAAAAACATAGCGCTAGCAAATAAAGAAACATTAGTAGCAGCAGGGGACATAGTAATGAGTTATATTAAAAAATATAAAGTAAAGCTAACACCAATAGATTCAGAACATTCTGCAATACTCCAAAGTATGGTGGGAGAAAATAAAGAAAGTGTAGAAAAAATAATACTAACATGTTCAGGTGGACCTTTCAGAAATTATTCAAAAAAACAATTAGAAAACATAACCGTAGAAGAAGCGCTAAACCATCCAACATGGGCTATGGGCGCAAAAATAACAATAGATTCAGCAACACTAATGAACAAAGGGTTTGAAGTAATAGAAGCCAAACATCTTTTTGACTTAGACTTAGACCAGATAGAGGTAGTAGTGCACCCACAAAGTATAGTACACTCAATGGTGCAATACAAGGATGGGAGCGTAAAAGCACAACTAGGAACACCAAGTATGATAATACCAATACAATACGCATTAACATATCCAAAAAGAATAGAAAACAAAAAAGAAAGACTTGACTTATTTGATAAAAAACTAGAATTTTATAAGCCAAACAAAGAAAAATTCCCTTGCTTGGAATACGCTTACGAAGCTTGCAAGATAGGACACAGCATGCCAGCAGTGATGAACAAGGCAAACGATGAAGCAGTGCAACAATTCCTCCAAGGAAAAATAAGCTACCTAGACATACCAGCCAGGATAAAAAAAGCAATGGAAGAACATAAACTTATAAAGAATCCAAACCTAGAAGACATAACAAAAATACTAGAAAAATGAAAAGAATACATGTATTTATAGCAGGGATGGTACAAGGCGTTTTCTTTAGAGCACATACTAGGGATAAAGCAAATGAGCTAAATCTAAAAGGTTGGGTTAAGAATCTTTCTGATGGAAGAGTAGAAGTGGTTGCAGAAGGTGAAGATTCAGCTATAAAAGAATTAATAAAATTTCTTAAAAGCGGACCTTTTGGTGCAAATGTCGATCATCTCGATATAGAAGAAGAAAAATACATCGGAGAATTCGAGTTTTTTGAGATTAAATCTTAATTCTCTTACCAGACTTATCTCTTTTTCTTACACCAAAATCTTTAGAGTTAGATAATTCAAAACCATCAAACACAGGACCGTCAACACACATCCTTTTACCATCAATAGCACATTTACCACAGAGACCTACACCACAGCTACAATATCTTTCTAAAGAAGAATAAATATTCTGGACATGAGTATAATTCTTTTCAATCTCAAAAGCCTTTTTCATCATAGTCTCAGGACCACAGTTGAAAAAGAAAACATCTTTAACATTATGTCTCAGCAAATAATTCTCTAAAGCACCTGTAACAAAACCTTTATAGCCTTTGCTTCCATCATCCGTAGCAACTACAAGTTTACCCAATTGTTTAAACTCTTTTTCAAATAATAACTGGTTCTTATTTTTACCTCCCAGAAAAACTATAGGATTATTTAACTTGTTTGCCAAGAAGTGTAAAGGTGCGGCACCAGTTCCACCACCAACTAAAAATACATCAGCATTCTGATGAATCTTAACACTATTACCATAAGGCCCTCTGATAAATACTGAATCATTTTTTTTATAATCAAAAAGTCTTGAAGTATGGTGTCCAATCTTTCTCACAGCCAAAGTCAAAGGATTATCATTGGCTATAGAGAAAGGCTTTTCATGATGTCCAGGAAGCCATGTAAAAACAAACTGGCCAGGTAAAGATTCCAGACCTTTATCAAAATAGAAAATCTTTAGATCCTTATCAACCTGCTCAACCTTCATTATTCTAAAAGACTCATATTCCATAATCAACCCATCAAGTGTACGAGCATAGGCATAGCTTCTATGATATATCAAATCATTATCTAGCTCCTCAAAATATTTAATTACAGTACTTGTATCCATACCAGCCAAAGCAGAACCTATACCTACCCAAGAAGCTCCGGCACGCAGGTAGTCATACACATCAAAAATACTTGAAACACCACCCATACCAAGAATAGGAATATTCACAGCATCAGAAATCTCTTTCACACACTTTAAACCTACATCTTTGATACCTTTACCAGACATACCTCCTATACCATGGTCCAATATAGAAAATCCTGTATTCTTATTCAAACCTATCTCAGGCTTGTATGTATTGACAGCAGAGATTGCATCAGCACCAGCTTTTTCAGCTGCAATAGCAATCTTACCAATATCATCAACATTAGGAGTAAGCTTCACAACAACAGGAATCTTCACAACTTTCTTAACAGCCTTTGTAAAATCATAAGTAAGTTTCTCAGAACTGCCAATAAAAGAACCATAACCTTTCTTTGCATGAGGACAGCTGAAATTAAGCTCTAACCCATCACTATAAGGGGCTAAAACCTTAGCAGCATCCTGAAACTCTTTAGGAGTCTTACCATAAATAGAGGTAAGCAAAAATGTTCCGTTACGCAAAGGATAAATCTCTTTAAGTTCTTTAGCAAAAGCCTTACAGCCAGGATTAGGCAAACCAACAGCATTCCTGAAAGTTTTCTTATCAACCTCACAAAGAATAGGCTCCTCATAACCTTCACAAGGATACTTGCTGATACTTTTAGTGGTTATTATGCCCAGTTGAGGAATCTTCTTAGCCCAAAGATCAATAATATCAGAAGTTGTGGTTCCTACGCCAGATACTGTTGCGAACAAATTCTTAATTTTTCTCTTGCCAAGTTTCATCTTAACCATCCTTCCTTTTCCAATCATAAGGGATACTATTCTTATGAGGATGTACTCTAAACTCATCAGGATTATCTCGATTGTAAGCTTTAGAAGGTATATTGACCACTACAGCTTCATCTTTTGAGATACATTTGAAACCGTGTAAAATACCTGGAGGAATCTTTAAAAGATAAGGAGAGTGAACACCAAGAAAAAATTCATTAACTTTCCTAAAAGTAGGGGAGTCTTTCCTGCTATCATAAAGCACAATCTTCATCATACCCTTGACAACAGCCATATTATCTTCCTGAACCTTATGATAATGCCAACCTTTGACAACACCAGGATGTGCCGTAGTAATGTAAACCTGTCCAAACTTGGTGAAAAAAGATTCATCACCCCTAAGAATCTCCATCAATCTTCCTCTTTCATCAGGAATAACCCTTAAAGGCTTAATCATAACTCCTTTTATCATAAGACATAGGGATAATATCGAGCTTTAAAAACTTTGTTGAGGATATTAGACTGTGTGCCCAAGTGACATATGTCACCACCTTTAAAATCCAGTAATGTTTGCTGGATTTGAGGTGATGTTTTATGCAAAAAGAGAAAATTAGAAAGGAATTCTTTAAGCTTAAATTTAAAGGACATAGTTATTTGCAGTGTAGAAAAATTTTGATGGCCAAATATCAGCATCGTGTTACGATTAGGACTCTTAAACGTTGGATACAACGTTTGGATGCAGGAAACTGGGATTTAAGAGATTGTTCAAGAAGACCTCATAAAATTTATCCTAAAATTACGTTTGAAATGGAACAGAAAATTATTATATTAAAGAAGAAAACTGGTTGGGGTGAAGATAAAATTGTAAATTTTGTAGATCTTAGCCATACAAGCATTAACAAGATATTAAATAAACATAACTTATGTTCAGCAAAAAGTAGAACTAAAAAACGTATAAATTATGTTAGATGGCAAAGAAAAAATCCTAATAGCTTATGGCAGATAGATCACAGTGATCAAAAAGTAAAAGATAAATGGCTCCTCTCAGTCCTTGATGATTGCTCAAGATACAGTATAGCACTCATACCATTAAACCAAGTCACGACAACAATCGTGACACACATACTAGACAATTTAATAAATTATTATGGTAAACCAAGAGAAATACTAACAGACAATGGAGGAGCATATGGGTTAAAAAGCAAACACAGCAAATTCGATAGATGGTGCAGGAGAAAAGATATTAAACACATAAGAAGTGCAGTACACAGCCCCACAACATGCGGAAAAGTAGAAAGACTCTTCCAAACACTCAAAAACGAAATAAAATACTGCGACAACGACCCAGAACTATTCAGAATGCGCTATAACCACTTCAGACCACACACAAGCCTACACAAAAAAACACCTGCCGAAATCTATTTCCACTGGTGACATATGTCACTTGGGCACACATTGAGGATATTAGACAAACATTTAAATATCCAGAAAAATCCTCCAAAACCAAGATGGTGTCCGAATCAAAAAATAAATTAAAACATGTGATAGAAGCAAAACAATTCTCAAAGAGGGATATATTGCAAGAAGTATTCGACAGAGCAGAGTATATGGAAAAGAAGGATATGGAATTTGATCTTCCACAAAGCCTTAAAAGAAAAAGGATAGCCAGCTTTTTTTATGAAGAGAGTACAAGGACAAGATTCAGTTTTGAGGTTGCAGCTTTATCCTTGGGAGGATTAGTGGTAAGCACTGAAAAAGCTTCACAGTTTTCTTCAGTTGCTAAGGGAGAAACACTAGATGATACAATAAGAATTCTGAGCAGTTATGTACATGCTATAGTCATGAGACACAATGTCAAAGGATCAGCAAAACGTGCAGCACAATTCTCATCAGTACCGATAATCAACTCCGGAGATGGAGAAGGAGAACATCCAACACAGGCTTTATTGGATATCTATACAATCAATAAAGAAATAGGGAGGATGGATGACTTTTCGATAGCAATGGTCGGAGATCTGAAGTACGGGCGGACTGTACACTCATTATCTTATCTTTTAGAATCACATAAGAATGTAAAACAATACTTTGTAAGCCCAGAAGAATTACAGTTGCCTGAAAAGCATATCAGCAGTCTGATTGCATCAGGAGTCTATTTTGAAGAGACAACTGATATAGAAGAGATACTGGACAAAGTAGACGTTCTTTATGTGACAAGAATACAAAAAGAGAGATTCAAAAATAATAAAGAATTTGAAAAAGTAAAAGATATTTACAAAATAGATAAACAATCAATGAAAAAAATCAATGATGATGCAATAGTAATGCATCCATTACCTAGGGTAACAGAGATAGACTCAAAAGTAGATACTGATCCTAGGGCGGCTTACTTTAGACAGGCAAGGAATGGTCTTTACGTAAGGATGGCTCTTCTTGATATGATTTTAGGATGAAAATAAACAACTGTTATGTAATAGACATGCATACTCATCTAAGGAACAATATTTCTTATCATACTAAACTAGCAAAAGAATCAGATATAGGGGTAGTCATATACATGGCTAACAGTTATCCTGTGCTGGATACCAAAGAAAAAATCATCAAATCATTAAAGAAAAAAAGAGCAATAGAAGCATTTCCTGTGAGTGCAATAACTTACGGATTGAAAGGGAAGAAGATTGTTGATATAGATGCAATAAAAGATTATGTTGTAGGGTTCAGCGATGACGGAAAATGCTTAAAAGACCTTAAGATTCTGGAAGATACACTGCAAAAAGATGTTCTTGTTATGGCTCATTGCGAACCAGAAACGAGATACATAGAAAAATACTCAAATGTCCTGGCAAAAGTTGGTGGCAGATTACATATACAACATGTAAGCAGGAAATCTAGCGTGAATCTCATAAGGGATGTGAAGAAAAATGGTTTAGAGATAACCTGCGAGACATGTCCTCATTATTTTACTTATACAAAAAAGGATTTGCAAACAAGAGTCAATCCTCCGCTAGCAGAAAAGAAAGATATTGAATCAATAAAAGAAGGATTGGCAGATGGTACAATTGATGTTATAGCCTCAGACTATGCGCCATTGCCAAGAATAACAGGCATAGCCGGATTCAGAAGTCTGTTGCCGTTAAGTTATGGGCTTGTTATGCAAGGTGTATTAACAGAAAAAGAGCTATGGCATAAACTGAGCGGAAATCCAGCGAAGATAATCGGCCTGTCAAATTTTCTCAAAAAACTGCCTAAGATTTGATTCCAAACGTTTTTAAACCAGACTTCTTAAATCAAGAATATGAAAGCAGTCGCTGTAATGCATAAGGGGATAGAAAAAATATCTGCAGAAGAGATAAAAGAACTTTCTAAAGCTAAAGCAAAGAAACTGATAGATGGAAGACTGCTCTTTGAAATTAAAAATTTAAAACCTTTAGAGAAAGCGAGAACAATTAAGGCATTATACAAATACATTACACATTTCAAATTCAAAAAAGAGGAAGACATCTACAAGAAAGCTGAAAAGCTCAAGTTTGATATCAAAAAAGACTTTGTCGTAAGATGCAAAAGAGAAGGAAAACAAGCCTTTGGATCACAAGCTGTAGAAGTAAGGTTAGGGGAAGTAATCTTTGAAAAGGGAAACAAGGTAAACCTCAAGAAACCTGGAACAACAATTTACGTAGAAATAATTGATAACACTTGTATAATAGGTGTTCTTTACAAAAAAGATATGCAAAAAAGAGAATACAAAGTAAGGCTCAATTCATCTTCAATAAACGCAGCCCTTGCAGCAGCAATAGTAAGATTCGCAGAAGTCAAGAAAAAACATACTGTAATAGACCCTTTCTGCAAGGATGGTGTAATACCTATAGAAGCAGCCCTTATGGGTGTAAAGACAGTATACGCATTTGATGAAAGCCTGAATAACATGAAAAATACTATGGTAAATGCACAGGTAGCCAAGGTAAAAATAAGTGTGACAAAATCAGAAGTAGACTGGATAGACACCAAATTCAATAAAGGAGAAATAGACAGAATAATCACAAACCCTCCCTGGCCGGCGAAATACAAAAATAAAGAAGAGGTGGCTAAAACCACAAAAGAACTGTTCTACCAGGCAAAATATGTGCTCAAAAAAGATGGACTTTTAGTAGTGATAACGCCAAAAGATGAATTAATCGCTAAATACGCCAAAGAATACGGCTTTAAGCTAAAAAAACAGATAAGTGTCGTCGTGGGGGAAAGTATTTATAAAGGAGAGGCCTTCAAACCCTAAAATTCGGGCATTTTAAAGAAAACTTTATAAACTCATTTTATTCTAAAAAAATCTAATTTTGATGGATAGAAGCCGTCTAAAGGCAAAATATAGTTAAAGGAGGGTTAAAAAAAATGGCAGAACTATTAGTTGTAAGAAGCAAAATAAAAGATTGCACAGAGTGTAATGTAGCAGGAGACTTCGCAGACGCTCTAAGTGCTAAAGTCGAAGCAATGGTAAAAGCAGCTGAAGCAAGAGCAAAAGGCAACGGCAGAAAAACAGTTAAACCAATCGACTTATAAGACCATATTTTTTTTCTTTTTTTTATTTCTTTAAGAAAACTTTATCAGGGTCAATCTGATCATAACTTAGTTCAGGCCTTGGGAAGAACCATCTCCAGATAGAATTTGGCCCTCTGCTGTAAACATCCTTTTTAGTAGCATATTCGAATGCCTCTTTTATAGAAATAGTGGTATCATCATTTTTATCAGCTTCAAATCTATAATTCAAAGCCCTCATGAAATGCTTACTAAACTGGCTAGCCTTAAATGAAAGATTATTTTCGTCAACAGTCGCTACAATAATCTTCTCACCTTTAGCCATCTTAGAAAAACCACCAGAATAGCAAGCGTCTATCAAGAATACTGAAACCTTTGAATCCATATCTTTAACAAGACCTTCTAGCTCACTGACATAAATCCAATCCTTATACTCCTCGCTTCCAGGGTAAGGAAATGTAATTGCACTCTCCTGTACATCAGTCCCTTTAGTACCATCTATTATCCTGGCCCTCATACCATGATCAATGTAGTAAAAGAAGAAAACATCATTCTCAGTAATCTTATTCTTTATAGCTATTAATTGAAGAACAACATTCCATTTGAAGGCAGAATCATCCACAATCCCTTCCAAATCTCCCACTTCTTCAGGAGCCAGAAAATGAATATCCTCATCGCTTACACCAAGATTCTTAAATTCCTTATAAGCATCTTTTGCCTGCTCTACAAATTTATCTTCCTTGTCACCACAGATTACCATAGAATACATCTTACCATATTTGTATATGCCCTTATTAGGACTTTTAGGAGTAGTGTCAACAATCTTAGGAGTTGTAGCACAAGCAGTAAGAGCAAGCATACTCAATCCGATAGCACTTTTTTTTAGATAATTTTTAAAACTCATAGATTTAGGATAATGGGAAAGTTTTTAAAATTTGTTAAGATGGAGTCTAACTATAATGAAGTTACCTAAATCATTTGTTCCTAGTAAAAATCTAGATAGTAGAATAGAAAGATTGAGCAGGGATATATACACAATAGATCATCTTGTAGAAGAACGAATAGAAACTTACAATCTTGAAAGGTGTGAAGATGTTCTTCCTAAAGAGGGTGAAAGATATATCAGTAATTTTCATTATATTCAAAAAGCTATTAAACTAATTGGATCAAAATATGAAAGCACTATTCCTTGGAGCTTAATATATGTACATTTATTAGAATTTGAAGAGAGAGCAAAGTATCATCTCTATGAAATTTATAATGAAGTCAATAGAGGGATTTATTTGAAATACCCTCATAAGGCAGGTATCATACGTAACGAATTTGCAATAATAATCTTGCCCCATTCACCCGTAGAAGTATGGAACAATCCTACTGAAGAGGATGGTTATCAAGATGATTTAGAAGGGGTTGAATTTTTCAAACGCCATTACAGAAAGAGACATGGATTTAGTTGAAATAAAAAATTACAAAAAGTTTTTATTCTTTGGAATACCATTTAGCTTGCTGCAGGAATAGAGATTTTGTGTTTTTCGGATTTTCTTTTTTATCGTCGGAAATCCTTTGAGTACACGACACGCGACAACTGTACGCGCTAGATTTATAAATAAAGAGAACTATTCATATTTATCAGATATACCGTAGGAATCGCGGGAATCAACGCTTGTGGAGATGTTCTGTTAGGAACGTCTAAGAAGCAAGAATATACTGGCAATGCTAAAAGCACAACTTTTGGTAAGCTAGATGCCCCACAGTTTGCTCTGGGGAGATTCACTCTAAGACAACTTACCTTTTTACCGATGGGAAGAAAAAACAAAGGAAGCAATGCTGAAAGAGAGCTGGCACATATGTTTCATAAGCATGAATGGGGCGTTCTAAGAGCAGCAGGCTCAGGATCAACAACAATGCCTGCACCAGACATTTTGGCTGGAAATAGAGGAAAGTATCTTGCTATAGAATGCAAATCAACAAAAGATACTAAAAAATATTTTCCGAAAGAAGAGCTAGAACAGTTAAGGCTATTCGCAAAAAATTTTGGTGCTGAACCCTGGATTGGAGTAAGATTTGATTTCTTAAAATGGTTCTTCGTGCATGTAGATGACATAAAAAAAGGAAAGGGAAAGCTCTATGTTATAACAGTTGACCATGCAAGAAAAAAAGGAAAAAGTTTTGAAGAGCTTATAGGCTTATTTGAACAAGAAAGGCTTATTTGATTAAACCTTTTTTCTTCATCTCTGTAAGGCGTTCTTTATCCTCATCACTTCTGTTAACTCTGTCCCTTACAGCCTGATGTCTAGATCTTAAGGTAACTTCAAAATCCGTGTAAGGCGGGAGATTAGGGTTTGTAACAGCATTGCCCATGTCAGCCAAGCCTTCAGTTAAGATATTCTGCAGCTGTCCTATCGTACCGGCAGAGCTTTCAATAGCCCTAATCACAGCAGCAAAACCACAGTTGATATTCTTAGCCATGATATAAGCATCTTTAGTATTTGCTACATGACCTTCAAAACGTTTGGCCTTTTCAACCATTCTTTCGCTCAAATGTATGCTGTAACGGAAGAAATCCTCTAAAGCGTTTAACGAGCCTCTTTCCTTCTCAAGATCATCGACAACATCAAGCATCTTCTTATAATCTAAACCTTGTTCGCTAATATTTCTCTTAAGAGTTCTTAACTGTTTCTCTGTTTGAAAATACTTATCATTTCTCTCAGGCAAAGAGTTATAATTTTGACTAAGTTCGATGTAATCTTTCAGCATAGGATCCAAAGAATCCTTCTTGCCATCAATACCAAGGAAGTTATTCTCATACTCATAATTTATTTTTTCAATATATCTTTCGAGAAGTTCCAATCTGCTTCTTGCTTCATTGTTTATGATGTCTAAACCATAGTTAATACTAGCCATAGCTCCAAGCTGCAGATCAAAAAGCTCATCAATACTCTTTATTCTCTTGCCAAAGCATTTTTCTTTCATAAACTTT
>JAHIPG010000231.1 GCA_018894775.1 Nanobdellota archaeon | reverse complement strand
TGCCAGAAGCACAGTCTGACAGATTTCTGCTGAAGATAAAGGTAGGTTATCCAACATTTGAAGATGAGAAGATGATTGTTGATAAGTATGCAACAGATAAAACTTTGCCAAGCTTAAGAACTTTGATTGGTAAGCAGAGTTTGTTGACAATGCAGCAGCATACAAGACAGGTTCCTATGGCAAATGATGTAAGGGATAAAGTATTGAGGATAATAGGCGCTACAAGGGAGAAAAAAGATATTATACAATATGGTGCTTCGCCTAGGGCATCAATTGGTCTGATATTAGCTGCAAAAGCTCGTGCTTTGATACAAGGAAAAAATCATGTAAGCACTGAGGATATCAAGCATATGGCATATCCTATACTACGGCATAGGATAATACTTAATTTTGAAGCTGAGAGAAAAGGAATGTCAACAGATGATGCTGTTAAGGAGATTATTGACAAAGTAAAATGATTACTGGTAATTTTCTGAATCAGTTAGATAGATTTAGTATTTTGGTTAGGAAGAGGGTTACAAGCAATTATGCAGGACCGAAAAGGTCGATTGCACAGGGTAAGGGTATTGTGTTTAAAGAGCACAGGATTTATGCTCCTGGTGATGATATAAGAGCTATAGACTGGAATGTTTATGCAAGGACCGATGACTATTATGTCAAAGTTTATGAAGAAGAAAGGAATTTTACAGTGCATATTATAATTGATATGAGCAACAGCATGAATTTTGGCAAGAAAATTACTAAGTTTGATTATGCATCAATGATTGGTGTTGGTTTTGGTTATCTGGCTATAAAGGATAATAATAAGTTCCAGTATTCAACTTTTGCTGAGAAACTGGAAGTGTTCCAGGCAAAAAGAGGTATGAGTCATTTAGGTGCAATGATATCTCATCTTAATAATGTCAAGACAAAAGGTGTTTCTAAGATCAAGGATTCTATCTTTCAGTATAGGAAGATGGTTGGAAGCAGAAGTTTGTTAGTTATAATTTCTGATTTTTTGATAGATATAGAAGAGATAAGAGAAGCTTTGTATAATTTAGGTGATCATGAGATCAAGGTTGTTCAGGTGCTGGATCCTGTTGAGAAGGATCTTAATATGGAAGGTGATTTTAGATTAAAAGATTCTGAAACTAATTCTATTTTGAAAACTTTTATCAGCCCAAGGCAGAGAGTCAATTACCAGAAACAGCTAGCAGAGCATTCTGCTGAGGTTGAGAAGACTTGTTCTAAACTAGGAATAAGTTTTTATCAGATTACAACTGATACTCCTATATTTGATGCGTTTTACCGAATTTTAGAGTGAGGTAAAATGCTACGAACAAAGTGAGTATGCTTTCTATAGGATTCTTGAATGAAATAAAATTATATTTTTATAATAATCACTTAAAAGTAGTTATAAATAACAATATTTATATACTTATATCGTTTTTCCAGATTATATGGAATTAACTAAATATTTGAAAGTTAGTAGGCCTCCTGAAAAGCCTGAACTATTGACTGAACTTTATTATTTTTTGGGTAAATATGAAGATACAATTTTTAATGAAGAAGGATCAAAACACTTCGGATTTCTTACTAGGACTAACCTATGCACAGATGAATTTGCTATTCTAGAATTTGAACCATACTATAGAAAAGAAGGAGATATTTTAAAGGAAAAAAATTATGTTAAAGCAGATGAACAAAAAGAAAAGGCAATTGATTTTCTTAAAAAAGCAGGTTATACTGTAACTGAAGTTAATCTTGATGGAATTATGAAGGATATTCAAACTCAGCAATTTTAAAATAAAAAATTATCTATCACTTAAACTATCAAGAACATTACCTAATTCATCCAGATTATCTCCAATGCCTGTCCAATCTCCTTTTTTCATAGAATCTTCTATAAGTTCGTAATAATTCTGTGCTTTTTCAATAAGTTCTGTTGCTGATTTTTCTTCTCTGTCTTCTCTCTCTTCTTCTTCAACAACTTTCTTGGATTTGCCAAACAAAACTTCCAAAGCTTCAGCTAAATTCTCTTCCATAACAACACTTACACCATCAGAAACCAAAACACGTTTTAATTCAGGCAACTGGCCTGTTTCTGCCTGGATATACAATGGCTCAATATAAAGTATACTATCCTGTATAGGTATTACAAGTAAATTACCTCTTGTAACTCTGGAGCCCTGCTGGCTCCAAAGAGTAAGCTGCTGTGAAATTTCAGAATCCTGGTCAATCTTTGCTTCAATCTGCAGAGGACCATAGATTAATTTATCTTTTGGGAATTTATAGAGCAATAAGGTTCCATAATTATCTCCATCAGACCTTGCTGCCATCCATGCCACCATATTATCTTTCTTTATTGGTGTAAATGAAGTCATCAAAACAAATTCTTCTTTAACTTCACCAGGAAGCTTC
>JAHIPG010000230.1 GCA_018894775.1 Nanobdellota archaeon | reverse complement strand
TTATAAACGTCTTAGTAAGAGGGAAATCCCAAATATGAATTTTCTTATATTTTTTCATTAGAAAAATTCCTCTTTTTATAACAAGAAGTAAACCCAATATAAAAATACTTGCTCGGATTTTGTGGAAGATTTCCGAATTTAGAACTTCTATCTTAAATAATTATTTGATTTGGAGAACTGACCGAAAAATGTAAATGCTCCCGCCGAGATTTATACTAGACTTCATATTAAAAGAAAGTAAAATACTAAAAAATATAAGAACACAAACAAAATTATCTGCTTTCTTTTAGGACTTTCTTGTCTTTCTCTATATCTTCCATCTCTTCTGCTTCACTCTCGAATTTTGCCTCTACATCTCCGACTGAAAGCTCTGCAGCACCTGCTGAATGTTCTTTTGCATACTTTTCTGCGTGTTCATCACAACAGAATCTATGGACTTCTCCATTTATTTCTCTTTCAACAAGATCATCGTCTAAGATAGAATTACAGACAGGACATTTTGCCATCTTAGCCCCTTCATCATAACCTTTCATGAAACCTTCGTCAAGATCTGTTGCCTCATCCTCATCTTCAACTAATTCATCCCTACCAGCTTCATTATAAAGGTTCTTTTCGGCTTTTCCTTCTGCAATATCCTCTTTTTCTTCTTCAAAAGTTTGTTCGTGTTTACGTCCTTCTTCCATTTTGTATTTTAAAGCCTAAATTCTTAATATAAAGTTTTCTCTGTTACGTTGTATATTTAAAAAATAGAAAAAGAAAGGAAATTTATTCCTTTGGCAGATATTGTTTAAGCTCTTCCACTTTGTCAAGCTTTTCCCATGTAAAGTCAGGGTCATTCCTTCCGAAATGGCCGTAAGCAGCTGTCTTCTTATAAATTGGTCTTCTTAGGTTTAATACATCCAAGATATCAGATGGTTTTGTTGGGAAGTGCCTGTCTATAATCTCAACCATTTTTTCTTCAGGAATCTTGTTTGTCCCGTAAGTGTTCACAAAGACTGATAGTGGCTTTGCAACACCAATCACATAAGCTAGCTGGACCTCACATTTATCTGCCAGACCTGCTGCTACAAGGTTCTTAGCAATGTATCTTGCTGCGTAAGCTGCTGACCTGTCCACCTTTGTAGGATCTTTTCCTGAGAAAGCTCCTCCACCATGGTGGCCCATACCCCCATATGTATCAACGATGATCTTCCTTCCTGTTAATCCTGCATCTGCTTGTGGTCCTCCAATAACGAAGTTTCCGGTTGCGTTTATGTAAAATTTAGTTTCATCATCCATGTATTTTCCACATATAGGTTTGACAACCTTTTCGATAATATCCTTCTCCAGCTGTTCATGTGTTACATCTTCACTGTGATGTGCAGCAATAACAACATTTGTAACCCTTTTGGGTTTACCATTTTCATATTCTACTGTTACCTGTGATTTTCCATCAGGCCTTAGGTATTTTAGAGTGCCATCTTTCCTTACGGCTGTAAGCTTTTCTGCTAGTTTGTGAGCTAAATCTATTGGTAAAGGCATGTACTCTTCTGTTTCGTTAGTTGCATAACCAAACATCATACCTTGGTCTCCGGCACCATGTTCTTCATGCTTACCTTTACCTTCTGTCACACCTTGAGAGATGTCAGGGCTTTGCTCTTCAATAGAAACAGAAACAGCACAACTCTCTCCATCCATACCACACTTGCTATCAGTGTAGCCGATTTCTTTTAAAGTTTCTCTAACAACTTTTGGTATGTCAACATAAGCTGTTGTCGTCATCTCACCAGCTAGCTTAACCTGACCAGTCTTTACCATTGTCTCACAAGCTACCCTTCCGTAAGGATCTTGTTCTAATACTGCATCAAGTACTGCATCAGATATTTTATCTGCTACCTTGTCGGGATGCCCTTCAGTTACACTTTCACTTGAAAACAAAAAGTTTCCTTCTTTCATAGTTAATCCCTCCTTTAAGTTTAAGAAATAAGACTACAAAGTTCTTTTTAAATATTCTTGACAAAATTATTCCGATGGGAATAATCAAATAACCCTCTATTCAAGGACTTCGAAAGGAATAATATGCTTAAAAAATATTCCGAAAGTAATATAAATAGGGGAAAGAGGATAAATAATATGGAAAATATGCTTGAAGAAATAAAGATACGGAGAAACAAAATTGGGCTGACACAGACCCAACTAGCAAGACTTGCAGGAGTTTCCCAATCACTAATCGCAAAAATAGAATCAAAAAAAATAGATCCCACATTCTCAAAAACAAAAAGCATATTTG
>JAHIPG010000229.1 GCA_018894775.1 Nanobdellota archaeon | reverse complement strand
AATCCAGACTGGATAATATATGTTAGGTTAAATTTTAAGCCGCTTATTAATTTGCCCCAAAAATGGGATGAGGTTTTTAAAAGAATGCATTTATTGAAAAACGATGAGAGGAAGTTAGAGATCATAGATTACGTTTTCAGAAGGTATAGATTAAGATATATTAAAAATGACGACTATGAAAGACAACTTCTAAAACAATTAGAAGGAAGCAAAACTGTGTTGTAGGTATCTAATCATAATTAATTATATTGGAAAGTAGCAGATGATGCACAGTAGTTAAGCACTTCAGTATCATATAGTAACTCTTTTAAGCAGTTATTTCCATTTACAAAATATGGAAGTAAATATTTATAACCTCCGCGGAAGCGATGTTGGTAGAACCGTTACCATAACTGGAGGAGTAAAAAAAGTTGAAGTACCTATATTAAAGATTCAAAACGCAGCATTTAAATGCATAAGATGTGGCTCGATAATTAAAGAGCTGCAAGAAGGGAAGAAACTCTGCACTCCTTTTGCATGTTATAAAGAACAGGGGGGTTGCGGAAAAAGTCAAGCTAGTACAAAGTTTCAACTCCTCGAGAAAGAATCAAAATTTATAGATACACAAAAAATAGAAATAGAACAATCATCAATAGAGATACACTCGCCTAGGATTATAGCCATATTAACTAATGAACTTGTTGGTAATGTTTCATCAGAGACTGAATCTATGTATAAATTCGAGGGGGTGATTCGCGTGGGAAAAGACAAAGCTTCATCGCGAATATTCCCCTTTTATTTAGAGGTGACAAACGTCGCTCCTTTTAGTATGCCTGAACCCACTATTGATATAGACAGCATTACTCCCAGTTTGATACACAAGAGACAGAGTATCATAGAAATTATTAAGAAGTTGTCGCATGAGCATGCGGAGGGCATTACTATCGAAGATATAATGACACATCTGAAACAACAAGGTGTCGAGAGAGATTATATAGAGAAGCTGATAGTGAATTTAAAACGTGATGGAAAAATTTATGAGCGAAAAAACGGAACAATGTCTTCTTGTTGAATAGGAGTGCCACATAATTTTTTGATTCACAAAAATTCTTTTATGCTGAAACCGTTAGTTGCGGGTAGCAGATGCTACACACAACACAAAAGCATCAGGGCAATATTTTTAATACCGCCAAAGCCTATGTAGGAAATGAGAAAAAATGGATTTAGGTATGATGCAAAAATGGAAGGATATACGAAAATGAGTTCGGATATGAACGAGTTATGTGCCATTTGTCGCCCAAGGAGGTTGATAGAATGAATGAACAAATAAAAGAATTGGATGAAATAGAGTTTGAGCAGCCATTAGAGGAAGAAATTGAACGAGTAGAAGTAGCACCTACAAGAAGATGCATCTATACTGAGAAAGGGGATCCAGAAATAGATTCTCTTTATGGAAAATATAAAAGAGGAAAATTAATTCTTCAGCCTGAATTTCAACGGCATTTTGTGTGGGACAAAGCAAAGTCAAGCAGATTAATAGAATCAGCACTT
This sequence comes from Nanobdellota archaeon, assembly GCA_018894775.1. Lineage (GTDB taxonomy): Archaea > Nanobdellota > Nanobdellia > SCGC-AAA011-G17 > VGLX01 > JAHIPG01. The sequence goes on along the minus strand of JAHIPG010000229.1, from coordinate 5,765 downwards.
TTAGATATACCACTTCCAGTAATATATTTATCTGAAGAAAGTGATCGAAAAGAATATGTTATAGATGGACAACAACGATTGACAGCTTTTTTTTCATTTATTGATGGAAAATTTCCTGGTGGGACGGACTTCAAATTGGCAGGAGTAGAAGTATTTACAGAGCTTAATGGAAAAATGTTTAAAGACATGGACGAAGAGTTACAGGACAAAATAAAATATTGCAAAATACGGACGATAACATTTAGGAAAGAGTCAGAGAAGGATTTAAAATTTGAGATATTTAAAAGATTAAATACTGGAGCAGTTTCCCTCAATGATCAAGAGTTGAGAAATTGTATTTATAGGGGTTCATACAACCAATTATTAAAGGAACTATCCAAAGACACCCATTTTATGTATTTATTAGGTTTAAAAAGACCAGATAAAAGAATGAAAGATGTTGCGCTTGTTTTAAGGTTTGCATCTTTTTACCATGCAACTTATCTCAATTATAAACCATCGATGAGAAGATTTCTTAACAATGATATGGAAAAATATCAATTCATATCAGAAAAAGAAGCTTCGGAGTTAAAAAATGCTTTCAAAAATACAGTTATGATAATAAAGTCTTTATTGGATATTCATGCTTTTAAAAGATTTTACAAAGGAGATGAAAAGAACGCAAATGGATATTGGGGGCCTAAGAAGTTCAATGCCTCTTTGTATGATATTTTAATGGGTTCTTTTGCGAAAGAAGATAAAAACAAGGTCTACCAGAATCTAGACTCAATTCGTGAAGCGCTAATACACCTAATGACTAGCGATCAGGAGTTCATAGATACTATAGAACTTTCTACAAGCAGTGTTCAAGCAGTAACAAAACGATTTGATAAGTGGAGACTAACACTTCAAGACATAATCGGCATTGCTCAAAAGGATCCTCGTTGCTTTTCTTTAAAATTAAAGCAAGAGTTATACGATGGTGATCCAACTTGTTCAATTTGTGGTCAAAATATTCAGAACATTGATGATGCTGCAGTTGATCATATCGAGCAATACTGGACCGGTGGTAAACACATACCTGAAAATGCAAGATTAACGCATAGGTATTGCAATTGGGCAAGACCTAGGAAGGATTGATATGGCAACAAACAGGCAGATAACACAACATATACGCTACATGCTCACCCTTCAGGACATTGCGCCCTTCGGTCGCAACGTCGTATATGCTGGGATACGTTATCGGAAATAAGTCAGCATTGTTACTGGGGTGATAGAGATGACAGACCCGTCAAATGAAAATAAAGATAAATTCTTTAAAAAACCCAATAAAATCGTTCAGGAAATGGGAATATTAACAACTGTCATAGATTTAAAGGTTGTTGAGAATCTTCCAGCGACTTGTGTTGCAATGGGTAATGTAGCAGAAGCTAAAAAAAGAGATGATATGGCTAAACAAAATGAAAATTATACATTATCTCTTGGAAAACTCTTCGATGCTTTTGATACATTCATAAAAGAACATCGTGGCAGAAAATACAGTGCGGGATGGGAGATAAATTATAATTTTTTGGATCCATGCGACCTCACAATCTTCCTACTTTGGCAAATAAGAAATACTTGGACACATCATGGTGGATTAATTGATGAAACATGTAAAAAAGAGTATGAGAAGGTTCTGAAGAATGCTTTAGAAAAAGGGGTTAAACCAATTATTGATTTACCAAAACAGATAGAAATCGGTTATGAGTTCAGAGTAGATGTTAATAATTACGCACTCATTGAGAAATGTATCTTTACATACATTGGAAAAAGAGTACCAAAAAAAGATTTTGAGATATTGTCACTGAGGGCATCCGTTATGGACCTAAAACTTGCTACATGTGAATTATTGATTGATCTAGGATTTGGACCATTGAAAATTGACCCTGTAGAAACATATGATTGTGGATGTAAAATTACAGAAGGAAGATTTCATGTTCCTTCTGCATATTTTTATGATGCCGAGAGAGAACGAATAATATTAGTTTCAAGTGGAGAATCATTTTCAGCAAAAAAGGTGAAATAGTATAAGATAGAATAAAGATTGATTGACTCGCCTATTAATGTGGTATAGGTGGCTCTTTAATGTTTCCTGGTGGGATGCGAAAGTTTTAACACAACACAAAAACATTAACTTATGTATATATGGTGAGAGAGAAATGACTTACACGAAAAGTCAGCAGAACGTAATAAACTTCGACGAGGGCTTCTTGCAGGTAATCGCTTGTGCCGGGTCAGGAAAGACGGATACAATCACTCGACGGATTGCCCGGCTGCTTGCCGAGGGGGTGCTTCCTGGGTCCATGGTAGCGTTTACGTTTACCGATAAAGCAGCAGAGGAGATGAAGTTCCGTATTCGTAAACACCTTCTAGAGATGCGTCCGACCAATCCAGAATTGGGAGATATGTATGTTGGCACAATCCACTCATTTTGTTTCGAGTTGCTGAAGGATCACTTTCCCAAGTATAAGAACTACGATGTTTTGGATGAACACACCAGAGTTCTCTTCTTGCATGAATACAGCAACTTTCACAAGATAGGGTTGCACCATCTGGATAAACGTTCCTACAAGAAGGTTTCCAAGTTTTGTTTCAATGTGGATATCGTCAGGGAGGAAATGCTTGATACGGATAAGCTTCCAGCAGATTTCAAGAATGCGTATGAGAAATATATTGACCTGCTGGAGGAGAAGAAGTTCCTGGATTTCTCAGGTATGATGTATAGTGTACTTCGTCTTTTGGAAGATGACAAAGAGTTTCGCAAACGTGTTCAGGAGAAATACCGCTATATCACCGTGGACGAATACCAAGACATCAACCCTATTCAGGAAAAAATCATCGCGCTGATGACCAGCCCCGAATGTAACCTTTGTGTGGTAGGGGATGATGACCAATGTATTTACCAGTGGCGGGGAACAGATGTCAAGAACATCTTGACCTTCGAGAAGCGGTATAAGAAGCGCAGAGTGCACAAAGAGGACATAACCATCAACTTCAGAAGTAGCAAAGCCCTTGTGAATTCCGCCAAAAGGGTTATAGAACGGAATCCAAACCGGCTGAAGAAAGACATCGCTACATGGGATAAGGGGCAAATCAAATCCGAGAAGGGAGACATTTATAAGGTCTTCTTCCCGCGCTGGCAAGATGAAGTAAACTGGATAATTGATAAGATTGAAGAACTACGAGGAAAACGGTACGTCAATAATAAAGGGGAGGAGTCCTCCTTAGATTACCGAGATGTAGCCATCTTTCTCCGCTCGGTCAAAACCTCCGCTGGACCACTGATTGACAGTTTGAAGGCGCGAGGCATTAAAGTTATCGTGAAGGGGGGAGGCAGGCTGTTCGAGGCTCCTGAGGTTGATTTGATCCTGATGTCATTGCACTATCTGGCTGGGATGAGATATCAGCCCCCCTATTCTGACTGGCGTGATCCTGCGATTGAAGTCACGCCAGAGATGCTGTCTGCCCGATATGCCCAAGTTTTCGGTGCTGATGGGAACAAAGAGTTTTTCTTGCAGGAACTTGAGGACAAGAGAGATTCGCTAGACCAAGACGACTTTATCAGCCTCCAGGAGTTGTTTCATCTTGTTGTAATGTACATGGGTGCTACCTCTCGCGAGTTTGAAGAAACCATTATGTATAATCTGGGGCGGTTTAGTCAGCTCATCTCGGACTTTGAAAACATATATGGGTTGAGTGTCAAGTTCAAGAATATTAAGTATTTCTTTGGCTACGTTAAAGGTTATGCAGAGCTGAACTATGACGAAGGAGGAACTGATGATCCCACCAAAATTAATGCAGTGAAAATTATGACCATTCACTCGGTCAAAGGGCTTCAGTTCCCAATAGTCTTTGTTTCCGATTTGATTGATGGCAGATTCCCATCCAAAGGGCACCATGAGGATCCGTGGTACATACCTCGTGAAATAATAAAAGACTTTGAGAGATATGAGGGAACTGATGAAGATGAGAGGAGATTGTTCTATGTTGCCATTACCCGGAGTGAAAAATTCTTGTTCTTAACTGGTTCTGAATTTGTGCCGAGTAAAGCTACCAACCCACGCCAAAGACAGCCATCCATGTTCTTCGATGAGTTCCCCAATGACTATGCAATTCTGGACCCCAAGACCCCCGATCCGACGACAAGACCGTCTTTGCCGCTTGAATGCACAGCACCCCTTCGCGGCTTTCCGACATCTTACAGCGAGCTCAGATACTTCGACTGGTGTCCTCATGACTACCAACTGCGTTATATCTATGGTTTCAACCCGAAGGTTGACATGGCTTTGGGTTATGGTCGCTCGGTCCACAACATTCTGAACACAATTCACACAAAGTTCAAGAATCGGCCTCCAAGTTCGGATGAGGTCCTAGAAATCGTTGATGAGAATTTCTTCCTCCGCTATGCACCACCAAAATTTCAACAGCGTTTTCGGGAGGCAGCGGAACGCATCGTTACCAACTATGCCCAGAAATTCGGTGGCGACTTCAGCCGGATTTTGGAGACTGAAAAAAGTTTTGAATTTGTTCTGGGCGAAGCGTTGATTGCTGGCTCGATTGACCTCATCAAAAAGATAGACGCTGACGGAAATCTCCAGGGGATAGAGATTGTGGATTTCAAAAACCGGAAAAAGGATGATATGGCTACGGACTACGAGAAGCAGTTGAAACTCTATGCGATAGCGAGCCTTCGGACATTGGGCCTGGATCCCAAGAAGGCGGTTGTCCATCACCTTGACGATAACTCTTTAAGCGATGTAGATATTTCACCCAGTGCACTGAAGCAAATGGAGGAAGAGGTTCGAAGAGCTGTTGACGACATCCTCCACCGGCGGTTTTCGAAGACTAAGGATGGAGATAAGTGCCGAAAGTGCGATATGCAACGGATATGTCCGAAGTAAGACATGATATAATAGAAGATTAGGAGGAATAAGAACATGCGTTACACGTGGGTAAAACGTGACAAGTATCAAAAAGCAGGTAAACAACTTGATAAGGATTCTACAGTACAAATTGCTGAAAAAACTGTAGATGTGGCACTTGCTTTACTAGAAGAAACTGATGAATTTATAAACATTTCTAAATACGAGCCAGAAGAAGAGACATTATATATTAGAGATTCACCTATTGTTCAGATAGAGAGTAGTGATGGAATAATTAAAGCAATTGCTCCCGATATTCGAGGAGAAATGAAAAGTGGTATAACGATTTGGATTGAAGTCAAGGACAAGAGTCAACGTGCTTTTTATCCTGATACTGGTTGCGATATACATCAGTTTATTGGGTTTTGGAACATAAACAAGTACCTAAAGGAACCAGTTCTAATGATGTTTATTGATCCATCACCCGAAGATATCGGGTTTCCGCCCAAATTAAAAGGGAGTAAAAAGACAGATTACATCCAACGACTTAAAAAATTTCGAATAGGGGAAGTTCCAGTTTTTTATGGGAACTGGTTATCGGTTTTATCGAAATATGAAGTTGCTACACAATATCCTTTATGTTGTCATGAACGTAGTCGTACAATACCGATGCAAATAGTATATTTCGAAATATCGAAAATGAAACGACTGGGGGCCTCAAGAGAAATACAAACCTTGTTGAAGGATGCTCAAATCTATGCGGAGATGCCAACATTTCAACTTTTTGATAAAAATGAAAATAAAGTAGTCAACGATAGTTCGTTTTACTTTCATGGGGGTTCTTGAGTGAGCAAACGAGATTTACATGGACGCCTCGAACTT
>JAHIPG010000228.1 GCA_018894775.1 Nanobdellota archaeon | reverse complement strand
TCCGAAGTATATGGGGAACACAATAATATCTGGGGATAACACAAGAATACGGCATCATGTTCGTGTTCTAGAAGATGTAGTAATCAGAAAAAAAATTGTAATATAGGAAAAGGCATGTACATAGACATTAATGTTAAAATTGGTGATAATGTCAAAATTATGTAAATGTATATCAAGGGGGTAACAATCTATGACGATGTACTCGTAGGTGCAAATGCTACAATTATTTGTGGTGTTACGATTGAAAAACTTTTTGTTGGTAGATGCTACAGATAAACACAATCCAAAAAATCAAAATCCGAACATTATCTTTTTATATTCAAAACAGCATAGATATATGTATGGGCATAAGGAAATTTGCTGAAGACTGGAATAAGGTAGAGGAAAGGGGAAGATGATGAAGATTTCGGAAAGTACCCAGTTGGGTTGCTCTACTCCCAATACCTATAACGTAATTATCGAGCTAATGTCAAGAGAGCCACGTGGTAAAGTTCTGGACATAGGCACCGGGGCCGGAAGATTTGCGTCGAAACTGGCTACTATGGGATTTGATATTTTCTGCTGCGATATTACAGATGAAGCATTTGAAGTTAAAAATTTACCGTTTGAAAAAGTAAATCTGAACAAAAAATTGCCGTATTCGGACCACTATTTTAATTTTGTTACCGCTGTAGAAGTAATAGAACACCTTGAGAGTACAAACCGCATCCTTCGAGAGGTTAATAGAATTTTAGTACCAGAAGGCAAATTTTTATTTTCTACACCGAATAACTTCTCTTTTCTGAGCCGGGTACATTATCTTTTATATGGCTGGCCTGGCAGCTTTGGTTCTCTCCATGACTGGCTAAGCGATAAAATAGAAGAAATAGAAGATATTGGGCATATCAATCCTATAAATTACCCAATCCTTCAAGACCTTATAGAAAAATATGGTTTTGAAGTAGAAAATCTCTCTGCTAACAGACTAAAATATACGACTGCCTTGTGCCCTCTATCTAAAATAACTCGTATGATATGTACTTTTTTTACAAAACTACACTCTAAAAATTTACCATTTGCTAAATTACTGGAAATGAGTGAGGCTTCATACAAAAAAAATGAAAAAACCTTTTCTCAAAAAGAGTTGCTGTTTGGAGAGACTTTAATAATGCTATTAAAAAAAGTAAGGAATTTAGAAGGTATATATGAATCAGAGATGATTATGAAAAATGATTAAAATACATTGGAGGATTTGAGATTTGCAAGTTAAGGTGCGCATGCGGAAACAGATTTTTTAAGTTTCTATTGCGACTTTTACCCAAAGTATTTACCCCCTGCATTTAGCAAGAGTTTATTTTTAGTTGCCAAAAAAGGATAGTTTAGTTGCAAGAGAAGCAATGGGTGCCATTGCAGAATATAGTAGAGATTTGAAGAATTGCAAATATTTATAAATGGATATGTTAATATTTGATATATGGAATCAAGTATAAAAATGATACATGGTAAAAAAATATTTATTACAGGTGGAGCCGGTTTTATAGCTACTGGCCTGATTAAAAGACTAGTTGCGGATAATCAAATAATTGTTTATGACAACTTTTCTCGCAATTCACTAAAGGATTCAGGAATATGGGGACACGATAACCTTCATATTATTAAAGGAGATATCCTCGACTATAATTATCTCAGAGCAAGTATCCCAAAAGATGTTAATTTGATTTTACATTTTGCTGCGATAGCAGGTATATATACTGTGGTTAAGGATCCTATGATGACTTTGGAAGTTGATATGCTCGGAACTTATCATTTATTAAAGGCTATCAAAGAATTGGATATTATACCTAAACTTGAGAGATTCATAAATTTTTCAACTAGCGAAGTGTATGGAACTAAATCTTTTAGAGTGGATGAAAAAATGCCAATGAGTATACAGCCAGTTGGAGAAGCTCGTTGGAATTATTCTGTTGGTAAGGTAGCAGGAGAATATTTTGTGTATAATTATTATAAAAAGTTTGGTTTACCTGGAGTTTCAATTCACCCATTTCACATCTATGGAACCGGGCAGATTGGCGAAGGTGCTATTCACAATTTTGTTGTTCAAGCAATTAAAAACGAAGATTTAATCATACATGGAGAAGGTGATCAAATTAGGTCTTGGTGTTATATTGATGACATGGTTGATGGCATACTTCTTTGCTTGGAAAAGGAAGAGGCAATTGGAACTGTATTCAATGTTGGCAATCCAAGCACAACCATTACCATCTTAGGCTTAGCTGAAAAGGTCGTTCAAATTGCGAAATCTAATTCGCGGATTGTTCATACTCCCAGAAGTTATGCAGAAGTAGAAATGTCTATACCTAATATTGACAAAGCGCGCAGAATATTAGGATTTTCTCCCAAGATAGATCTTAATGAAGGAATAAGAAGAACAATAGAATGGTACAAAAACAGGGTTTAAATAATATTCATAAAAGATGTAAAAATGAGAATATATTGTATTGGAGATTGATGGGATATAGTTGACAGAAAAAAATATAAACGAAGAATACATTATAAGATGCAAAGCAAATAAATGATGGACTGATATGATGAAAGTTGTATTATGTAGTACTCCTCAGACGATTTATGGTGGTTCAACAGACCGTGCGACCAGCGATATCCCAGTATACCCAAAGTTTGCGATTGTTTCATTATTAAAATGGATGGAAAAGTATGGGTATCATGGAGATTTTTACGATATAGATATGTTGTTGCCGACTCCAGACGAGATGTCAGAGTACTTTAAAACAAATCAACCAGATGTGGTTGGATTAAGTGCGATAGTTTCTGCATCGTATCTTCAAGTTAAAACTATTTCAAATATTGTTCGCAAAGCTGCTCCTTCTGCATGGATTGTTTTAGGGGGTAATATGGCAGCAGCAGCTAATGTATTGTTGAGAAAAACTGGGATTGATATTTGTTTTTTAGGTGATGGTGAGAAATCGTTTGTAGCTTTTCTTGATTATGTAAAAACACACGGAAGAAAAAAAGATGTGCCTGAATTATCTAAAATTAAGGGTATTGCCTTTCTAAATAATGAGAACGAAATGGAGTTTACGGATTATGGTGAGCCTATTCCAGATAATGAGAACCCAATGATAGATTATGATCTCTTAGCAAAAGGTCTTCTAAAACCAGATATGATAAAAAACTACTTTCGTGACGCTAAAAAATGCAGTTGGTTTTGTGATTCTCCACGAGTATACGAAAAAAATAGAAAACCAAATATGGCATGTGTATTTACTTCAAAAGGGTGTGTAAATAGATGTACTTTCTGTCAGCGATTTTGTAAAGGCTATCATGTTTTTGATCCAGAAAAATTCGATAAACATTTAACAGACTTAAAAGAAAAATATGATGTTCAATTAATTAGTTTTCAAGATGAAAACTTTGGTACGAACAAAAAACATTCATATGAAATAGCAAAAACATTAAAAAAACATGATTTTTTATGGATTACAGGTGGATTGCGTTGCGGTCATCTCACATTGGAAGACCTGAAATTTTTTAAAGAATGTGGTTGCATAAAAGTGGGATTTGGTGTGGAGTCAGGTAGCGATAAAATACTAAAAATAATGGAAAAAAGGTATACAGTTGAAAATATTTACACTGATTTAAAAAACAGACATGAATGCGGGTTGGATTGGGGTCTCGGTTTTTGTGTAGGTATGCCTGGCGAAACAGATGAAACAATTATGGAATCTGGTAAATTCCTTGGAAAAATTGCACTGATGCAAGGTGTACCACCAACTGATTTGCAAGTAGTTATTCCTTATGTTACAGCTTATCCAGGAACCCCACTATACGAATATGCACTGTTGCAATGTATGATTGAGAATTCCGTAGATGGAGAAGAATCTTACTTAATTTCGGTATCGGACAAATATAGCACGAAATATAACTTTCTTAACCTCACAGGTATGAGTCCCCAAACAGTTCTATTCTGGGATTACCTTCTTCGTTATGAAGCGATACGAACATATTATAGCGATGGTATTAAAAAAGGAGCAACAAGGTTAAAGTGCAATCCCGACAATCAAAAATTTTCAGGAAATAAAGTAGCCACGGGAAAATTGAAAAACATTATTCTATCAATTTCATTTAAAAAATTAGCAGAATATCTCTTAAAACCGATTTCATCTCTAAATGAATTTTTACTTATAAGCAACATTCCAATTTTAGCTAAGCTCCCGCGCTCGTTGATATACGTTCCAATGCGAAACTTACTTTATATGGAATATAAAATGCAGGTTTTTCTTGGTAAGAGAAATAAACTAAAAATGTGTAAACCTAAACCGTTACCAGAAGTTGATTCTTTACGAAAGATTAATGAGAAACTTCGTGCTACTTTACCTCCGCCAAAAACGTTGACTGAAAAAAATCAAAGAATTATTTTGTTAGGCAGATGAAGATTCTTCTTGTCAATCGATAGTGCCTTACCTCTTCAAAAGTCCTATCCTATCAAATATTTTTTCAAAACATTTTTCCCATGTGTAATCTTGCAATGCCCTCTTTCTTCCAGCTTCTCTTATAGCTTCCACCTCATTTGGATTTTCTAAATAGTATTTAATTTTGTCCAGCAATTCGGGAATGCTTCGATATATCTCAATTTCTTTCCCTATTTTATATAGTTGCGCTATGTCATCAGTATATTCTGTAAGATAAAACGCGCCACTCATAGGTGCTTCAACGTCTCGCCCTTTTACAGCTTTTATGGATTTATAAAAATTTCTCTCATAAGGTCCACCAGTACCTGAAAAATTGAGAGTAATTTTGCTTCGACTGTACATTTTTACAGACTCGTCAAGTGGCAGACCAGGGCCAAATATATCTTCTATCCCATTTAAATGCTTCATGTACCAAATTATATCCGAAAATAACAATTCGTGCGCTAGTTCTGTTATTTCTTCTCGAGTCATAATTTTACAGCGCCAGCAAAAATAAATAATATCATCAAATACAACTTTCACTGCACACAGTTTATCTCTATACCAACCGCCACCGCATATACGAAGAGGTAATCCTGCATCGACAATAGTTTGTAATAGTTTTTTTCGATACCCAAAATTCGACCCCATAAAAACCACATCAAGGTCTCGTTCACAACTATAGGGCTTATAAATATATGGGTCTGCACCAGGTGGTGCGTAGATAGATGTGGCACCGATTTTAGTATAATTTTTAAATGAGTTCATTTGAATAGTCCAGTTATAATCATATACTAATGCAAGATTTTTATAATGTTCCATAAAATCCGTCTCCCAGATATCATCAGGCACAAAGTTTAATGTGACAAGCCCTAATTTTTTAATTTTTTCAATACCTTCTGGACAAGCCCATTCTTCTCTGCCTATTGATAGAAACAAATCTATTTTTTTCTTTTCGTGAGCTTTTTGAACCTTTTCGACTAATTGTTTATTCCTAACGTATTTTTCTTTTTTTTCCCAATCACTTCTGCTTTTTTTTGTAGAATAATTTATATCCCAATCGAACTCAATCAAATCATGCCCCATCCTCCTCAATGCAGTATTCATATGTTTTCCCCATTCCATACTATCAAAGTTACTGTGTACTTTAAGACCGTATGTTGCTGAAAAAATTCTCATTTGAAATAGCCTTCCAATGTATTTTTGATATAAATTAAATCATCATCATTTAGATATTGATGAATGCCAAAATGTAACCCATTTTTTCCGACATATTCTGCTATAGGGAAATCGCCGTATTTGTAGCCTAAAAATTCGAATGCTTTATGCTGAGTTGGTAATGACCCAAATAACGTTTTGCACTGTATCCCTTTGGAATCTAAGTATTTATAAAGTTTAGCGCAATCATTTTTCTTGTCTTTCAAAACTAATGGAAAAGCATGTGGACAGACCTTTTCATGTTTTTCTTCTTTTATGAAATAACAGTATTTCGATAAATCTTTGGTTAGACTCAAAAGTTTGTATAGATTATCTTTACGTTTGTTAAATATTTCATCAAAATGCTCAATACCTTCTATCCCAATAGCAGCAGTTAAGTCGTTCATTCTCAAATTAAGACCAAATCGGTGAAAGTCAAAATAAATCGACCCTGTCGGGCGACCATGTGTTTTTACTGACCTAACTACATTTGCAATTTTGTCATCGTTTGTCACAACCATCCCTCCTTCGCCACAGACAATAAGATGAGCACAGTAAAAGCTGAATGCACCCATATCACCAATAGTTCCAACGATTTTATTTTTATAGGTTGCACCATGAGCCTCACAGGCATCCTCAATTACTTTTAAATCATATTTCTTTGCAATCCTAAGTATTATGTCCATTTCACATGGCTTTCCTATAAGATGTACAGGCATTATTGCCTTAGTTTTATCTGTTATTGCCTCTTCAATTTTGTTAGGATTTATATTTAGGGTTTCTAACTCAATATCTACAAATTTCGGTGTAAATCCTGCTGCCAGAACTGCGTTCGCAGTAGCAACAAACGTTGCTGCTGGAACTATTACTTCATCTCCTCTTTCTGCACCAAAATCATACAATGATGCAAGAGCAGCAATACACGCGGTTGTACCTGAACTTGTTGCAATAGCATGTTTATATCCAAATTGCTTTGCAAATTTTTGTTCAAATTCTTTTACATTATCGCCTTCTGAAACCCAGTGCTTAGCTATAGCTCGCTTTAATCGTTCTTTTGCTATTTCTCCTATCCTTAAGTCACCAAAATTTATTCGCAACGCCATCACCACCATTTTTAGCCTTTTGTATTATTTCGTACATCATTTTTTCCTGTTATCTTTAATCTTTATAAAGTAATTGGTTTCCAACAATTTTAACCTTTCGCATACGCCAAAAACAATCGCGCGCATGCATACAAAAATCTCATTTAGTATTATTATAGCTATACTGAGACAGTCACCTTTTCTTTTTAAAGTTAGTATTAATATACTCCTTCAAATCTCTTAAAATAAGATTCTGTATTTTTATGTAATTCAATTCTGAAGTGGAAAAAAAACCAAACCCACCGCCTTCACGGAGCGAAATTTGTGAAATATCTCCATCGAAAAATACTACAAAAATATACTTTTTTCCTTTTAGTCCACCAGAGGGAAATTTATACCTGCCAGCCTTAAACAAATAAAAATTCTTTATATCATAATTTATCTCTTCTTTTATTTCTCTTTTAAGCGTCTGCTCCGGGCTTTCATCGCCTTTGATTTCGCCACCAAAAAAAGTCCAGCAACCTCCTGGACTAAATTTGTAGTCAAAAGTCTTTTTTTGCAATAGTATTTCATTTTTCTCATTAACAATTATCGCTCCAACAATATCCCTATTTTTCATTGTATCCCTTCAGGCAAACTTCCTTTTAATTTTATGTTTGAGCATCTCCTCAATGTGTTCTACAACCTTAGGACCAAACTTTTTTCTGACCATTTCTATATACTTTGGATTGCTGAAGTACTCCACAAAAGCTTTATCTCGAAAACGTAGAACATCCGCCGCTGACAAATATTTGGTTGGTAATGGCAATGTTTCTTCAGAATGTTGGGCATACCCATACCATTTTTCAGGTAGTTCAATGCCGCTCTGCAAAGCATTCTCATATAACTGTGAACCAGGGTATGCCATAACCGTATAAAAGTTTACATACTCAAAATTAAATTCCTTTGCCATATCTAAGGTTTCTTGCATTGTTTCAAGGTCGTCATCCGGAAGACCAAACATGAAGTTTCCAATAATATAAATACCTGCGCTATGTGTCATTTCGACAGCCTTTTTTAATTTCTCCTGCTCGAATTTCTTGGCGACGCCTTTACGAACTTTGCTGCTTGCAGATTCAAATCCATAAGCAAGCCAATTAATGCCAGCTTGTTTCATTTTTTTGAGCATTCTTTCATTAATCGTATCAACTCTTGCATAAGCCCATATGTTCAAATCATAGCCACCTTGAATAATTAGGTCACAAATACGAATAACGCGGTCTTCTCTAAGAGCAAAAAGCTCATCAAGAAATTTGAGATTCTTTATTTTATAATTCTTTACAAGGAAATCTATCTCTTCAACTACTTTTTCAGGGCTACGATATCGGATGCTTGGTTTACCGTCGTATTGTGCATGAATATTGCAATATGTACAATTGAAAGGACAGCCTAAACTTGTGTAGATGACTGCGTATGGTTTCCTCTGCTCAATATTGTCAAAGCAATGCCAGTTGTGGGCTCTATACTTGTCCATTGGTAGAAGGGCCCATGCGGCAAGAGGGAGTTCATCAAGATTTTTGGTAAGAGGCGCTCTGGGATTTGATATCACTTTATTATCTTTAATATACCAAAGACCGTTTATTTTATAATCGTTTGTTTCTTTATCTGATTTTAACACATTCAAAAGTTCAAGAATGGTGTAAAAACCTTCCCCCTGACAAACAAAATCTGGCTTATCTTCTATAAGCGTTCGTTCGGGAAGTGCTGATGGGTGAAGTCCTCCGACGATTGTTTTAATATCAGTATTTCTTTCTCTTAGTGCAGCGAGAATTTCATGCACAGCCGTCATTTTAGGAGTAGAGGCGGCGGAAGGATTTGACCCAAGTACAATAATATCTGCCAAAAGAGGATTGTATTCAGCGATTTTCTCTGCTGTATACTCAGGAGACCAATTCTCTGCTTCTGCGTCTATTATTTTTACTGGATATCCCTGCTCTCGAATGAATGCTGCAATTAATCCGCACCAAAGTGGGGGTTCAACTCCCCAAAGGGAAGATTTTATTTCACTGTATACCCGTTTCCGAGCGCCAGGGTTAACTAATAGTAAATCTAATTCTCTTGCCATATACTCACCAAACATTGGAAAATCGACGGTCCTCCCTTTTTATGACTTTATATCCTTTTATCAATTCTGTAATACCTTCTTGTAATGAAGTCTTCGCCTTAAACCCTGTGGATTCTATTTTTTCATTACTTACAATATAATTTCTTTTATCAGGGTCTTTCGCCCACTCCTCCCCTTCGTATTCTGTAAACCAAAACTCTGGGATTTGTTTCCTGATTTCTTCACAAAGTTCCCACTTAGAAAGGTTTGCACTGCTTAAGCCTACATTATAAGGTTCATTTTTCATTCTATCAAAATTTTCAAGACAATAAATAAATGCCTTAGCTACATCACCAACATACACAAAATTTCTCTTAAAATGTGCCTCAAACAAGGTTATGGAACGCTCTACTAAAGCGCGATATACAAAATCATTAACCAGTAGGTCCAACCTCATTCTTGGGCTAATCCCGAATACTGTTGCGAGCCGTAAGGTTATGGCATTCCCAGATCCCAAAATATGCTTTTCTATATCCGCCTTTAATCGGCCATATAGAGAGATAGGATTTAAAGGTGTTTCTTCAGTGCAGTAAATATCCTTCTGCCCTATCCCATATCCACTGTTCGTAGTAGGAAAGATAATTATCTGATCTTTCCTTCGTATGTCCAGAATCATCTTAATAGCATTAAAGTTAATTTCGAGAGCAGCAGATGGATTTTTTTTGCAAGCCGGTGCACCAACAATGCATGCTAAAGGAAAAATCGCATCAACCTTTTTTAAGCACGTAGAAATTAATTTTTTATCCCTCACATCTCCACGGATAATAGTTAATTTCTCCTCATGGCAACAGTCTAATAATGAAGCCTGATTATACATAAAGTTATCTACAACTATTACTTCATGACCTTTTTCAAGTAGTTTTGGAACTAATATGGACCCAATGTATCCCGCACCGCCTGTGACCAATATTTTCATCGCCACACCTCCTTGACTACTTTAATAACGCTTTCTTTGTCCAAATAATTAAGTTTATGCAAATAATTTCTGTTTCCCATCTCAAAAACATATCTGTCTTTTAACCCCAAATTTATTAATTTCACATCCAGTTGTTTGGTGTTCAACAGGTCTGAGACCAAACCATCTACACCACCCTTATTTATAAATCCTTCTTCCATCGTGATAACACACTCATACTTTTTCAATGCTTCATACATAGAGTCATAATTTAAAGGTTTTAACAAAAATATATCTAGAACGCCCACCTTCATGCCGTTTTTGAGACAGTCGCCAGCCACCTCTAGCGCCCTTTGTGTCATGACACCGGTTGCCACGAGACAAACCTTCTCCCCTGCAACCAGCTCACAGAATCCTTTTTGAAAATCTATTTTCTGCCCACCATCATAAATTCTTGGCACAGGCTTGCCATCTAACCTTGCATATTTCGGCCTTTTAATTTTAATTGAATAATCTACAAATTTTTCTGCCAACACCCAATCGCTCGGTGAAAATATGATAAGATTTGGCAGAGCCCTCATAATGCTCATATCCTCGATGGCATGATGCGAAGGTCCGGACATATCATAACTCAAACCAACCCCGACACCAAGCAGATTAATGTTCATATCCCTTTTTATCTGTGCCATTAGGGCTACATTATTTTTTATCTGCTCATATGCCCTCATCGTCAGAAATGGTGCAATAGCATAGGAATAAACGATGTAACCTTCAAGCGCTAAACCGGTCGATACGTTGATAAGATTTTGCTCAGCAATACCGACGCTAACAAATCTGTCCTTAAATTTTGTTCTAATCTCATCGAGAGTTGGTGCACCCATATCAGCAGATAGAAAGAAGATGTTTTCCCTTTTTTGCATTTCTTGACAAATTTTATTTATCATAGCGTCACGCATTGTTTTAACTTCGGCAGCCATTATCGAGCCCCCCGATTATTTCATCGATTTCATGCGGTTCTAACGACTTTATGTGACAGAGCGGATCCGCCTCTAGTCTTGGAACACCCTTCCCCTTTACGGTATTGGCAATCAATACCTTTGGCTGGCCATCCCTATCCTCTTTGAGCTTCTTCAAAGTATAGTATAGCTCTCTCACATTATGGCCGTCTACAATTTCTGTTTTCCAATTGAACGCCTTGAATTTTTCGTCCAAAGGCTCTAAATCAATGGCGTTCTTGCAGTAATCTAGCATGGATTTTTCATTCTTATCTATAATCAGGAGTAAGTTATCCAAGCGGTGATGCGCTGCGAACATGATGGCTTCCCAAACAGACCCCTCGTTAAGCTCTCCGTCCCCCATAAGAACAAGTATATTGGCGTTTTTACCGCTTCTTTTTAAAGCCAGTGCGATTCCGCATGCTACTCCGAGACCGTGCCCAAGGGAGCCGTTTATTGTTTCGAATCCAGGTATCCGACAGTCCGGAATGCTTCCGAATATCGAATTTTCCATACACACTCGTTCCAGCTCCCTTCGATCAAAAAACCCAAAATCCGCCAGCACAGGATACAAAGAAACCGCTCCATGCGCTTTGCTAACGATAAACCGGTCTCTACCCCCCCACAGCGGATCGTTCGGCCTGATGTTCAAAATCTTGCCGTAGTAAAGAACCGTGAAAATTTCGATATCGGACAGGCACGATGCTATCCGTATCTCGCGGCATGTCTTGTGTATCCTTAAAGTTTCCTTTCTTACCCATGCCGACTTTTCCGCCAGAAGTTTTGTCACATCTGTTTCATGGCAACATTCTTCTTCAAACTCTATTAAATCTTCTTTATTCATATTCTTTCCTCTTTTTCTTTAAACCATTCATAAGTTCTTTTTATTCCATCAGATAAAGAAGTAAACTTAAAACTACCTATTATATTAAATAATTTGTCACTACACAAATCTTTTCTATACTGACCATCTGGAAATGATTC
>JAHIPG010000227.1 GCA_018894775.1 Nanobdellota archaeon | reverse complement strand
CATTCACCAATAGCAAATTTAACAAAAACTAAGAATAACGATACCAGTTATTGATTTTTTCCGTTTGACGGGAATCTTTTCCTATTTTCTCTACCTTCGCCCGCTCCAAATTTAAATAAAAACCGGAGAAATCCGGTTTTTTTATTTATCCCCAATGAATAATTTATCTTACCGTGTGTTGTTCACGTTTAATTTTTTGAAATTTGTTGTGTATTCATGTAGATTCTCTATATTGAAGAAAGACATGGAGTGCTTTATGGGCAAGTGGTAATAAATTTTTAGATAAACCTGGTTTTCCTTGATAACTCTACAAGATCTTTGATTAGACTTTGGCGCTGCAGGTATGAAGAACGTAGTTTTTGATTGGGTTTGGTTTTTTTAAAATGTGATATGGTGTCTAAGAAATTGCCACCTATTGTGATTTTATTTTGAATGAAGTTCGCATAATATTTCGCCAAATTATTCTTAAGAATCGTTTCGAAAAAATCCTTTATCGAGATGGGTGCTACAGGCGCATTGTTTGTTTTAGATTCCTCGGAATCTGTTAAGAAAAGGAACTGATTGCAATATTTTATCTCATGAAAATTAGTGCCAGAGGAATGAATATCTTCAATGAGCGTTCTCCCTTTAGCAGGAAGAAGTGTTTTATATGTATTTAACCCTAGAACAGAAAGATTTTTAAAGACAGGGAATAATATTCCTGAAATCTTTTTTGATATTATGACTGGACATCGAATATCATGCTGACATTTTTGAAGAAATTTAAAAAGATTGTTGTTTGGGAGAGTCCATTTTCCATTTTGTATCAGACAAGAAATAGGATAGTCGTTAAAGTCCCCTGTGATGATGAATGGGTCAGTAGAGACAATATTGGCATTAGTTAGATAGTTGGTGATTAAACTAGAAATTAAACTACGAGTTTCTTCGGAATTTATATTCTCTAAGATATATTTTTCAGCAAGCTTTTTTTTAAGAGAAGGCTATTCAGTTCTTGATATGGAGAGGTTTTATCGGTGAAGGTCTTTTCGGTAAAGGTTTTTTCTTTTGTAATTAAGGGGAGGAATTCGGGGTCTGTGCGGAGGTTTCCCGGTCCCGTTTCACATAGTAGGTATTCCAATTCGTCGCCTACCAAGATTACTTTTTTTGAAAGAAGGTTTTTTATCCTATACTCAAAATATGCTCGGAACTCATCTCCAGATAAGAACTGAAGACCGAAGGATTCTATTTTATCGCGAGCATCCAGTATAATTTTTTTCATAAGCGGGATATCTTATAATATTATAAGATATTACAGTAAGAACTAAAAATCACATTTGTACTTATAACATCATAAGTACAAAGAAGGTAAACCTTATAATATTATAAGGGTTTATGTCGAAAGTTATAAAAATATATATTCCTATATAGGAATATAATGTGTTTTAGGAATATACTGTTGAATATATTCTTATTTAATGGTATATTCCTATATAGGAATATAAATAAGTGAGGTATAGCAATGTTAACTGAAAAGGAAATTTTACTTCAGCTTACTAGTAAAAGAAATATTTATGCACCTCTTAAAATTGACTCAATAGAGCAAATGCCAAAGAGAGCTTTAGCAGCCTATTATAAGGAAGATGTCCAAGTTACGATATTTTTTCAAAATCGCAAGGCAATTTTCTCAGCCGTGATTACAACTAGAACCGCTCCTAAAATAGTAGAAGGTGCACTTTGGAGGATAAAGCGAACATCTGATTCGTATTCTGAGAATATATTGTTGGTTGTTCCATATCTCTCTCCCGATATCGTGGAATTGTTAAATCGAGAAAAAGTAAGCGGTATTGATTTAAATGGTAATTACCTTATACAGGTTACTGGGATAGCAGCAATGTGTTTAGATAGGAAAAATAATTTTGTCGAATCTCAGTCAATTAAAAATGTATATGCGGGAAATAGTTCCTTAGTTGGAAGGTTGCTATTGACGAGGGGTCAGGGATTCCGTTCTGCTAATGAAATTCTTTCCAGTATTAAACAAAGGGGAGGGGCTCTTACTCAGTCGACAGTGTCTAAGGTTCTAAAGGGACTTGAGGAGGATCTTATTATTGAAAAAAGGTCTAGAGAAATATTTTTGCTTCAGCCCAAAAAACTCCTAAAGAAGCTTTTAGAAAATTATCGTTCTCCGGTGATTACAGAAAAACTAAAATTAAAGTTGCCAAATATGGAAAACTTAAATGGTCTTAGAATCGTTGACGATTTTAAAAATAGTCTCAGCGAAGTTAAGTGGGTGATTTCCGGGGATAGTTCCGCACGAAGATATTCAGTGATGGCGGATGATTCATTGCTTCGAATTTATATGACCGACTATTCTTCACTGATAGCGTATGAGGATGACCGATTCTATAATGTTGTAGCTCAAAAGACGGCCAGCTCTTTTTTGTATTTTGATACCAGAGAAGAAAATGGTTTAAATTGGGCATCTCCCATACAGAGCTGGATTGAACTCAATCGGCTAGGAAAAAGGGAACGTGAAATTGCTGATGGTGTATTTAAATCGATAATTGGGAGGGAGAATGATATCGAGAGATAATGACCCACTGGTTGATTGCCTTGTTGAATTAGCTATAGAGTTGGATAAGTCTAATATCCCGATTATGATTGGCGGGGGGCTTGGTCTTTATTTGCGTCAAAAATTTTTTAGTAGCAGGCAAACGCGATATCCGTTTGATGTTGACATTCGTTCCACTGCGGATTTGGATATTTTTCTGACTTCAAGCATAATTGTAGACTGGCAGAAAATAACTACCCTAAGGAGTGTGATTGATCAACTTGGCTACAAAGTCTTGGAACAGGCCAAAAACTTCCAGTTTTCAAAGGAGATCTCGCTTTACAATCAAAAAAGAACTATAAAGATTGATCTTTTGGCTGCTCCGCCACAAGACGTGGATATGGCGCTTGTGAAAATTAGCAGACCACGAATTAAACCCAAGGGTGTAAAAAACATACATGCATATCTAGCAGATGAATCGGAAGGAATAGAACTGGAATAGAACTGGAAAAAGTTGCGTTGAGTATTGGGACGCTTGGCTCTGATATCGTTTTGAAAAATGAAATTATATTCTTGCCATCTGCATTTAACTTTTTGATACTAAAACTTTGCGCTTTTGATGACAGAAAAGAGGAAGAAAGTGATTTTGGCCAATATCATGCTTGGGATATTTTTATGACTATAGTAAGAATGAATAAGGCTGATTGGGACTCTGCAAAAAAACACTTAGACGTTCATTCTACGCGTCCTTATATTGAAAAGGCGGTGGAGATACGAAAAAACAACTTTTCTGATTTAACTAACCTTGGATTATTAAGACTTAGAGAATACCCAGCTTATAAAAGGGAAAAAGGGGTATCCCTTTAGCCCACCCTATGGTAGAATGTGGGAATGCAAGAAACCAAAATAGGGGTGAGAGACTATCCTCGCAATCTGATGGAATTTGATGACCAGTTCCGGTCCGAGGAGGCATGCGAATCCTATCTGATG
>JAHIPG010000226.1 GCA_018894775.1 Nanobdellota archaeon | reverse complement strand
CCGGATTTCAAGCATATTTTGACATAAATTACTTCTTCCAGAGAGCAGGTATGAAACTAGTGGATATGATTTACATAAGTGAGTTCGCTATCCTTCCATTAGCAGGCATAAGTTTCCTGTTAGCCATGATTTTTCTAAAAAAACATGCTTAATCCACTAATTTTATAAACAAAAACAATATATCAAAGAGTGATGTATAATTATTATCAGTTGACAACAAAAGAAACAATAAATAAACTCAAAACTAATCCTAAAAAAGGTTTAAGCCAACAAAAAGTAGAAAAAAGACTTGAAGAATATGGCTTTAACCAACTGGAAAAAAAGGAAAGGATACACCCCATTAAAATATTTCTCAAACAATTCAAAGATCCAATAATCATGATACTTCTAGGTGCAATCATTATATCTTTAGCAGTAGGAGCATTTATAGACGCTTTAGTTATTGCTATCATACTAGTCCTTAATGCAGTGATAGGCTTCTCACAAGAATACAAGGCAGAGAAATCCATAGAATTGCTGAAAAAGATGAGCAGCCTACACGCAAAAGTCAGAAGAGATGGAAAAGAACAAAGTATAGAGGCCAAGTTCTTAGTGCCAGGGGACATCATAATACTGGAAGCAGGAGACAAAGTACCAGCCGATGCAAGAATTCTGAAACCTATAGAGATTCATGTCAATGAATCAATGCTAACAGGAGAATCACTACCTGTCAAAAAAAGTTTAACAACCATCGAAAAAGAAACACCACTAGCCGAAAGAAAAAACATGCTGTTCTCAGGAACTATCCTAACTAATGGAAGGGCAGAAGCAGTGGTAACTGAAACAGGAATGAACACACAACTAGGAAAAATAGCAGAGCTAGTGCAGACAGTAGAAGAAGTACAAACACCCCTACAAAAAAGACTCGCAAAACTAGGGAAAAAAATAGGAATCATCACAATACTAGTATGCCTTTTAGTATTAGGAATAGGTTTCTTAAAACAACTGCCTTTCGTACAGATACTACTCACAGCAATAAGCTTAGCAGTATCAGCAATACCAGAAGGCCTACCAGCAGTAGTAACTATAGCCTTAGCAATAGGTGTACAAAGGATGCTGAAGAAAAAAGCATTAATCAGAGATTTAAAAGCAGTAGAGACACTAGGTGCGGTAACAGTCATCTGTTCTGACAAGACAGGAACAATAACAAAAAATGAGATGACTGTAACAGAAATTTTTGCAAACAATGAAACAATAACCTTAACAGGGAAAGGCTATGAACTGCAGGGAGAATTTTTCATAGGCAAGAAAAAAATAAGCCCAGAAAGGATTCATATGCTTCTTAAAAGCGCAGCCTCATGCAACAACGCAACTTTAGACTTCGGTGACCCAACAGAAATCGCATTACTCGTAGCAGCTAAAAAGGCAGGAATAGAAAAAGAGACAAGAACTGGAGAAATACCATTCGATTCTGTAAAAAAATATATGATCACCCAACATAGTCATGACTTATGGCACATAAAAGGAGCACCAGAAAAAATCATAGAATTATGCAGCCATATCCATATAAACAATACAGTCAAAAGGCTCACAAAAAAAGACAAAGAACTAATCTTAACAAAGAATAAAGAGATGGCTTCCAGAGCATTAAGAGTTCTAGCCATGGCGTATAAGAAAGGAAATAAGACAATACTGACAGGCCTAGCAGGAATGATAGATCCCCCAAGGAAAGAAGTATTTGATGCTATAAAATTATCTGAGAAAGCTGGTATAAGAATAGTCATGATAACAGGAGATAATGCAATAACAGCAGAAGCAGTAGCGAACAAGATAGGATTAAAAGGAAAAGTCATGGAAGGATTTGACCTAGACAGGATAACAGATGAAAAACTGAAAAAATTAGTAAAAGAAGTAACAATATTCGCGAGAGTAGATCCTAAGCATAAAGTAAAAATCCTAAAAGCATTACAATCAAATGGCGAAATCGTAGCAATGACAGGTGATGGTGTTAATGATGCGCCAGCCTTGAAAGGGGCAGACATAGGAATATCGATGGCTGTAAAAGGTACTGATGTTGCGAAAGAAGCCTCTGACATGATTCTTACAGATGATAACTTTGCTTCAATAGTAGCAGCTGTCAAGGAAGGGCGAATAATCTATGATAATATCAAAAAATTCGTAAAATTTCTACTTTCAGTTAATTTTAGTGAAGTTGGACTAATTTTATTCTCTATCCTGGCAGGTATGCCTTTGCCTTTACTACCTCTACAAATTTTATGGATAAACCTCGTTACTGATAGCTTACCAGCTTTAGCCTTAGGTGTTGATACCCCTGATCCTAAAGTGATGGAAAGGAAACCTAGAAATCCTAAAGAGACCATACTAAAAGGTTCAATCTGGTTCTTGATAATAGCAGGATTTTTAGCCTTTTTAACTAGCTTGATAGCCTTTTTCATAGGCATGCCTTTTGATATAGCTAATGGTGTTGATTTGTTGGATTTTAACAGCCCTAGTAAGGCTAGAACCATGGTTTTAACAACATCTATACTATTTCAAATGCTTTTTGTATTCAGTTGTAGAACAGATAAGCAAAGCGTATTCAAAATAGGAATTTTTTCAAATAAATGGCTGGTAGGTGCTGTGAGCATTTCAATAAT
>JAHIPG010000225.1 GCA_018894775.1 Nanobdellota archaeon | reverse complement strand
GGGATGAGCCTTGCCGGTGTCGAAAAATCTATCCGAATACTTAAACAGCAGGAACGTTTGCGCCGTATCGGTCCAGACAAGGGCGGTTACTGGGAAGTGTCGAAGAAATGAAAGGACATTTCCGAAACTGGAACTGGAAGAAAAAGATGCAAAGGGATTGATCGGGAAGTCGGAAGAGGAATGATGTTGGGAAGTAAAAAGGCGGAAAACGAAAGAAAATAGTTTAAAATAAAACAAAACTCCATTTTGACAGCAATCAAAAGAGTTGCGGAGAAAAGCGGCGTAGGAATTAGGCATGGAGTCCCTCTAATTCCCCAATGTTATCACAGGTGACCCTGAATTTAAGAAGCTTGGAGAAAATGTTTTGGTAGAATGGCTGAGATAAAACAATGAACGGGAACAAATCTTTTACTGTTCATGATCTGCCGAAATCTGAAAGACCAAGAGAACGTCTTCAAAAACATGGAGCAGAGGCGCTTTCTTCTCAAGAACTTCTGGCTCTTATTATCGGGCGTGGGGTTTCTAAAAAATCTGTAATGACTATTGCTCAGGAACTATTGTCAAGATTCGGCAATATCAAGGCAATAAGCGAGGCAACATTAGAGGAGCTCTCCCAAATTAAAGGCATCGGCATTGCTAAGGCAGCTCAGTTAAAGGCGTCTTTTGAACTGGCAAGGAGAAAAGACGAGCATGACGGAGAACGGCTATCAGTTAAAAGCCATCAAGATGTTATCAAAGTAGTTAGACAAAGGTTAAAGGATAAGAAGAAAGAACAGTTTTTAGTCCTTTGTCTTGATACAAGAAACAACCTTATAAGGATATGCACCATCTCAATAGGCACATTAGATGCAAACCTTGTTCATCCTCGTGAAGTTTTTAAAGAGGCTATTCAATCACTGGCATCGTCAATCATATTAGTCCATAATCATCCTTCAGGTAATCCTGAACCTTCAGAAGCTGATATAGACATCACAAAAAGAATAATGGAGACAGGTAAAATTGTTGGGATTGATGTATTAGACCATATTATTGTGGCTGATAATAAATCATTCAGTTTTAAAGAAAAGGGGCTTGTTTTATGAACCATAATTTTCAGGAGAAGGTTAATTTTATCTGGAGCATTGCTGACCTATTGAGGGGTGATTATAAGCAGACAGAGTTTCAGGATGTGATTCTCCCTCTTACAGTGCTGAAAAGGCTTGATGATGTATTAGAGCCGACCAAAGAAAAGGTTTTAAAAAAGAATCGGGAACTTAAAGAAAAAGGCATTGAGAATAAAGACTTAATACTTACAAGAGCATCCGGCTATCCATTCTATAACATCTCAAAATTCACCTTCCAGAATCTGTTACAGGATGCTAACAATATCGCTAAAAATCTCCACAATTACATAAATGGTTTCAGCGAGAACATGTACAACATATTAGAAAACTTTGAATTTGATAATGAGATAAAGAAACTTGATGAGGCAAACCTGCTATATAAGATTATCCAGCGATTCAATGATATGGATTTACACCCTGATGTTGTATCCAATCATGAAATGGGAACAATCTTTGAAGAACTTATCAGGAGGTTCAGCGAGCAGTCAAATGAGACAGCAGGAGAACATTTTACCCCTCGTGAAGTCATAAGGCTGATGGTTCGTCTTCTCATAGCTGGCAACGGCAGTTTAAAACAGAAAAATATTATCAAAACTGTTTATGACCCTGCCAATGGTACCGGTGGAATGCTGACCATAGCCAAAGACGAGATTCTTGAGATTAACTCAACAGCCCAAATTTATCTCTTTGGTCAGGAACTTAATCCTAAAACCTTTGCCATTGCTAAGTCTGACATACTTATAAAAGGTGAAGAGGCTGATAACATCAAGAAAGGCAACAGCTTTTCAGAAGACCAACTCAGCGGTAGAACATTTGATTTAATGCTTTCAAATCCTCCCTTTGGCGTTGAATGGAAAAAGGTTGAAGATGCTGTCAGAAAAGAAGCCGAAGAACTTGGTTTTGAAGGCAGGTTTGGCGCAGGACTTCCACGTATAAGCGACGGTTCACTTCTGTTTATTCAGCACATGATTTCCAAAATTAAGCCTGTAAGAGAAGGTGGCGGCAGG
>JAHIPG010000224.1 GCA_018894775.1 Nanobdellota archaeon | reverse complement strand
TAATTTGCCTTTCTACTCCACCATAGACTGTTATATAATCATAAAGTTTCTGCTTATCCTTAACATCCAAAATCCCATCTTCATTAATATCATAGGGGTCAAGAACGAATTTTCCATCTTTATCATAGTGTCCCGCGTATCCTGAATCAAAAAAGGTAGGGGGCACCCCTGGGGTTGGTTCTTTAATTCTCTTTTTTTCCACCGCTTTCATATAATCATTCTCGATTCTATCTATATCTTCTTGACTTATCACCCCGTCCCCATTAACATCGCATCGCTGATAATAGGCCTTGGAAGCAGTACCATCATTAGCATCAACATAGGTTTCTAATGCAGTATAATCAGCTCCATTTATATTCACACTTTCTACATTAATGTTATATTTTTTGTTATAGACCTCCTGCTCAGGGGTAACCTCACCACGTTCAACTAAATAATCCTGTAGCAAAACTTTATCATTCGAATCAAGTATACCATTTTCATCCAGGTCATATTTGGCATCAAAATTACTATCTGCCTCTATCTTATGGTTAGTTGTAACTTTAGTATTTATAGCGTCTTTATCGAGTTCATTTATCGAACCATCCTTATTTATATCATAGCGGTTAAGATAATAGGTTCTGGAGGCTATTCCATTATACCCCAAAGGGTGCCATGTATTTTTACCTGTCATTAAATCTCTATCATTGTTTCCGCCAGTATGATTTATCACCCAATCCCCATTAAAATCATAATTTGCATCATCTTCCCATACTCCCAATCTGTTATTGAATTCGGTCAAATCAGCGTTACTTATAAATCCATCTTCATTAAAATCCAAACCCTCTACCTCTACCTGAATATCCGCAGTATGAACAGTACCGAAATTCGTGAGGGTCTGAGTGATAGTTAAGTTACTCGTGCCCTTTCCGTCAGCATCGTGCATATAAGTTCTTTTTATTATTGGGACATTGTTTTCGTCAAACATGACTTCTTCGTGAATAGTAAAATCAAGTGTGCCGAATTTAAGTGTACCGAATTTGCGGAGAGCATTAAAGACATAGGTCTTGCTATCCTTTATAACAGATCCATCTCCAGGATTTAAAAGTTTTCTACGCTCTGCCTTGGTAAAAGAAGCTCCGCGAGCAACTTCTCTTGTCTCTGTCACTTCTATGCCAGGTTCATAATGATACGTCTTTTCTTGACCATCTATTGTCTTAGGGAGTTCAGCTAAATGGACTAACTTTTCTTCTCCATTTATATATACTGTAATCGTATTGTCACCAAGAGTATCAAGCATCAGTAACCCATACCAGTTCTCTCTGGTTAACCCTCCATCTACATCTGCGAAAGAATAGTAATTTGTGCCGTCAGTTAAAGAACGCAGCCTTTCTATTTCTGCAGGGGTAAGCTCTACCCCAGAGGCCTCATTACCATTTTCATCATAGAGAGAATAAAGCGGCAAACCTTCCTGCGTGTAGTCTCGGCTTGAAAGCACATAATCTTGAGGATTCAATGTAACATTGATAGTAACAGGTCTGTCTAGCGTAGTAGCGCTTATGTCTTCTTCAGTAATAGTTACCTCGCCCCCATCGCCCTCAATCATACCACTAGTCTTTAACGCTTCAAATATCATCTCAGCAACGTCATTTTCAACAGGATCGCCACCATTTACTCTAACACTATGATTTGTGCCATCATAAGTAACGTTTATATCTATTAGCCCAGACCATCCTTCGGCAACTAAAGTATCTTTATCAATTCCTAAGGCATTAAGAAACTGTTCATCATAAGGTATATTCACACCGTTTAAATTGACACTACATACAGTAACAGTACTTGTCACAGTGCGAGTTGTTAAAGAATTTAATACTACACTAATTATCTCCTCATTAGACGAAAGTGGATAGTTCTGAAAATCCTCCTTTGTAAAAATGATAGAATTGATACTATTACCTTCTTCGTCACTGAGGAAATCGCCATTTTTATCTTTTATAGCTATCTGGGTACCACTCTCATCCTTTATCACAAGTTCTGCTCCAACAGGCAGCCCAAATTCATCGCGCTGGATAGTGCCTGTAACAGTATAGGTAGAATTATCTACAGTAATTTCAAAATTAACTGTTTCATTATCCCATGAAACAAGCGTATTATTCACCTCTGTAAAATGCCTTTCTACCTCTCCCGCACTTTCAGGGTTTCTTTGAGGGATGGTTAAGAGTATTGTCCTTGTCCCATCAGACGAAGTAAACATACCGTCTATTCTCAGGCTATTTGGATCATCTGTAAGTCTTTGAATATGCGCGACTACTCTATTTCCGCTGTTGTCGTAATAATATTTTCTACCAGTACTAAGCTTAAACTCTCCACCAAAATCCGCTCTATAAATCTCCTCGACTTGAATTATCGCGCCTGAAGCATGCCAGTGCTTTTTGTAAACACTGGTAACATTTTTGTCCGCATCTCTTTCTATAACTGCGCGCATAGTCCTATAACCATTACTGAGATACTCTATGATGGTTTTATTACCAGCGTATCTTAATCTAAAATCATAAAACTGCTTATCCCATGTTACATTGCTTTCATCCCCCTCTGTTATTATATTTCCATCATCATCATAAACAGCATATTTTGGAACACATAATTCTTCTTTTTGCTCGGTGGTGTAAAGTTCTGCCTGTAATACCTGACCAATTTTAAGAATTCCTGCCGAATTTTTTATCTCGATTAAAATTGGAATAGAGCGTGTTTGCGAATCAATAATATTCCCCATGTTCAACACATTCAGGCTTTTTCTATCTAAAACGATAAGAGAATCCAAACCAGGTAAAATCAAAGATAAGCCTTGTAATTTATCAATTTTATAATAGTCTTTCTCAAAAAGATTGACCTTTATCCAGACCAGATAAGGATCAATGATTGTCATCAGTTTTTGCCCTGCGGTTACCTTCTGTCCTGGGTAAACCATAATTTCGGTGACAATTCCGTCAATAGGCGCGTTAATTTTAAGCGTATTTTTTTCAAGATCAAAGCTGATTTCTTTTTCTGTATTTTCTTCAGTCAGGAATGCTCTGTATTTCGTTTTTTGAATCAAATAATTATATTTAATTTTTTCATAATCGCTTACAGATATTGATTGCTTTTTTAGCAATTTTTCTGCCCGATCAAATTCACTTTTTGAACGTTCATATTCTAATACCCATTCAATCCAACTATTAGTCGCATTCAACGGCGGAGTAAGTACTAATGCCTGTTGCCCTTTTTTCATCAAAGTGCCAGGATTAACCATATTCTTATTGTGCTGAACATTTAACACCCCGTCAGTAGGTGAGATTATTTCTACATAGGATTGCTGTCGCGGCAAAACTTCACCCATCGCAATAATAGCGGAATGTATTTTCAAATTACGCGCTGCTTCTGTCCCAAATTCAGTTTTCCATTGCTGTTCTTTGAGAAAAGAAATCCCTCCATCTTCGGTTTCTTCCTCGACAGGAATTTCATTTTGTGATTGATAGACAACAATTTCACCAATATCAAAAGACTCGACGACGTCCTTGCTCTTATAATCGATTATGAAATTATATTTTCCTGTTAGTTCAAATGTGGCAATAGGTGTAAAAATACCTTCCCGCAACAGGCTATTTTTTTTA
>JAHIPG010000223.1 GCA_018894775.1 Nanobdellota archaeon | reverse complement strand
CGTTTGGAAAAGAAAATAGAAATTTAATATTGTATGGGCCTGATAAAGCCTGTATTGGGGGGATAGTAAGTGATTGGGTTATTCCAGCGAGAAAAAAGGAAGATGATGGATCTTGGCCTTTTTGGGACGAGAAAACCAATAAATTCGTTTTAGGTAATTTTACTAAATTTGCAGCGTTTCTTGAAGAATATATTGGCTTTAGACAATATACGTCTCAAGAAAAAATAATACAAACTGGTTCTACAACTGAGATGTTAAAGCAAAGGGAAAAGGAAGAAAAACTTGAAAAATGAAGTTACATTCCTAGGAATCATAAGACGGGTTATTGGGGCAAAATTAATAGTGGAAATTTCTGAGAATATTCCTTCGGCAAGTCCAATTATTCACGGTCGTATCTACCGATTGGGACAAGTAGGATCTTTTGTTAGAATCCCACTCGGATTTTTAAATTTATATGGTGTCGTTTCAATGGTTGGTGCTTCTGAAATAAGTAACTTACAAGATGCAGATATTCCTTTTCCTTATGGTCAACGTTGGATTGAAGTTCAACTTATGGGTGAGTCATATGGAAAAGAGGAGTTTCAGCGCGGAATAAGCATATTCCCTACCATAGATGACGAGGTCCATATTGTAACAGATGATGATCTTGCCATAATTTATGGTCAAATTGGTTCTTCAATGATTGAAATAGGTACATATGCAGCCTCGGAAAGTCTTAAAGCATATGTTGATATTGATAAAATTGTCACTAGGCATGCCGCTATTGTAGGATCAACCGGAAGTGGTAAGTCAAATACCGTTGCCGCTTTTCTTAAAGCTTTATCGAAAACAGATTTTCCAAGTGCTCAAATAGTCGTTATAGATCCTCATGGAGAATATCGTTCAGCATTCAAGGGACACGCAAGAGTGTTTTCTCTTGACGATGAGAAATTCCCTTTTAAGGTGCCTCATTGGGCATTGTCTTTTGAAGAATTATTGTGGTTGTTGGTGGATAGCAAGACACCTTCTGGAGGAACACAAGATGTTCTGCTCAGAGACTATATAAGCAACTTAAAACAAGAAAAATGTCAAAAACTTTCTGCTGGTAAGATTGATGGCAATCTGATAAAGGCGGATACCCCTATTCCCTTTGACTTAAGAAAAATGTGGTACGATCTTTATGTTGACGAGTTTGCTACGCTGGAACAAAAAGATGCATGGGATAAAATTGCTTATAAGAAAGATGCTGCAGGTGCAGCAATAAAAGGAGACCCTAGGCTTTGCATTCCTCCCCAATTTGAACCACCAGGTAATGGCCCCACACCTCCTTTTAGAAGTACTCGCCAAAGGGGGCTTGGGGCATATCTCAATAAAATGATGGGTAGGTTACATGATAATAGATTTGATTTTCTTTTTGGAGATAATGAAATTGATGGAGAAAAAAAAGATCTTAACGATTTTGTGAATACCTGGTTGAACCATGATAATGCGATTACAGTATTAGATTTAGGGGGAATTCCTCCAGAAGTAACAGATTTAATAGTAGGAGTAATAACGCGGATTCTCTACGAGGCAATGTTTTGGGGTCGAGATTTACCAGGCATTGGTAAACAAAGACCATTGTTGCTTGTTTTTGAGGAAGCGCATTCGTATTTACCCAAAGGAACCGGAAAAGATCAACTTGTATCAGGATATGCAAATCGTTCTGTAAGGAGGGTTTTTAAAGAAGGAAGAAAATATGGCGTTGGCGCTATTGTTGTAAGTCAACGCCCTTCAGACTTAGATGATACGATATTATCGCAGTGTGGAACATTTATTGCATTAAGGCTATCAAATAGTGATGATCAAGGAAAGGTAAAATCAATCGTACCGGATGTTCTATCTGGTTTGATAGATTTATTACCTGCACTTCGAACTGGAGAAGCTTTAGTTTTAGGTGAAGCTGTTAAAATTCCGAGTAGAGTTAGATTTCCGCGCGTTGAGCCTAGACCGAAAAGCGAAGATTCGGAACCAGCAAAAGAATGGAAGAAAAAACGGG
Source organism: Nanobdellota archaeon (assembly GCA_018894775.1). Taxonomy (GTDB): domain Archaea; phylum Nanobdellota; class Nanobdellia; order SCGC-AAA011-G17; family VGLX01; genus JAHIPG01. The sequence continues at coordinate 1,866 of JAHIPG010000223.1, read as the reverse complement.
TAGATAAAGTTGGATACGATAAAGCAATTACTGGGTGGCGATCTCAGAAAATTGCCAAGTCCTAATAAGGGAGGTAATGAAAATGGAAAGGCAACCCGTTTCATCAAGCGATCTGATGTCAGTAGGATATGAGGAAGAAAGCCAAATATTAGAAATTGAATTTCTAAAAGGTGGCATTTATCAATACTATGGAGTGCCAGTTGGTATATATGACGGGTTGATGAGTGCAGGATCAAAAGGAAGTTATTTCCATCAAAATATTAGAAAAGGTGGTTATTCGTGTGTTAAGGTTGGGTAGACTATAGAAAAAAGATTTACATGGAATAATAAAATTAAATCAAAATTCAGTCACGTCAGAAAAAACAATTTTAAGATAACGAATACAGATATTTTATTCAACTCATTTTAGTTTAATTGATTTTAAAGATAATTTTGTAAAACAAATCTCGATTCCGATGATAATCCGTTTTAATAAAGCATTAGTGAACAAGTTCGATCTTAATAACTTTTCTGCTATCGTAGGGTCTATCGGATTATATTTCATTTTCTTAGATGATTTGTTAATTCCCTATCCTTTTAAAGAATCCAAGCTTATCTATATTGGCATGAGTGAATCAAGAGCCAATAGTATAGGGAATAGGCTTCGTGATCATATCGCGGGAAGATCAAACAATGCCGGAATCATGGGTTATTACAAGAAGTGGGATTTGAGCTTTACATATTTAGATTATGAATTTTTGAAGCAAGTCTTTGAGAAGGACATAGAGTTTATTGAAACTTTCTTCCTCGAAGATTTTGCAAATTATTTTGGAGTTTACCCAATTTGTAACAATAGAAGAGGATCTTTTAATAAAGAAGAAAGATTCAATGATTTTCCACAAATTGATTGGGAATTCTTTGGGGGATAATGATGGTAGAAGAGAGTATTAAAACAGGTTACGAAATATTGGATGAATATTTTAAGCAATTGGTTCAAGATGACAAAATTGATCTAGAAGTAAGGAAGATCATTAAAGAACTTTGGGGAAAAAAAAGACTAAGCACTACGACCTATTTAATGCGTGAAATAGATTTATTAATAGAGAAGAGATCGAAATGAGTGCGCCAGATGTAAAGTTAAGAAAACTTTCTTTGCTAAATTTCCGTGGTGCTAAAGATTTATTAGATTTAGACTTAGGACGAGATTGCAGAAGTTGCGCGATCTTCGGATATAACGGGGAAGGTAAAAGTACCATTACGCAGGCAATAGAGTGGTTTTATATGGATAGAATTACACGCTTAAAAGGAGAAGGATGTGTAACTGAAGATTTAATTAATCTTGCTTCTAAACCTCAGGATGAAACCAGTGTCAATATTGTTTTTAACAAAAGTGAACTAAATTCTTCTAAAACTTTTGATAAAGCAAAAAGAAGAAGTTGTCTTTCAAACACTTCCACCGTATTTGTTGATTATTTTGAAAAGGATGTTCGCTTTGACAGGATCTATTTAGACCAGCAATCCATCCTTTGGTTTCTGTCTCAGACTAAAGGAGCAAAAAAAGGATCAATAGCTGAAATTGTCGGGTATGAAGAAATCATTAAGACTAAAGCTACGATATCCGCAGTCTTAAGGAATCTGGAACGGCATGCTCGTCTTGCAGATGCTCAAAGAAGATTATCTCAAAATCAAGGCTTATTGACTAAGGAGGTTTATGGGGAGGCTGTTAATGATATTGAAACAATGCTCAAGAAAAGTGAGGAATTATTAAGAGTATTTAATATTTCAGATCGTTTAACAAGTGTTTCTGAGTTGGAGAATGCACTAAAAAAAGCTTTTGATAGTCTTCCTAGTCAAAAACGGGCCCAAGAAAAGATAGAGCTTGGTAAT
>JAHIPG010000222.1 GCA_018894775.1 Nanobdellota archaeon | reverse complement strand
AGTAGCAACAGACTATCTAAAAATCCATTCTAAAGCAGCACAAAAATATGGAATAAAACTCCCAGACCCTCAATTAGTATGCGCACCATTTGAATCAGAAGAAGGACAAGACTATTACAAAGCAATGAAATGCTCAGTAAATTATGCTTTCACAAACAGACTAGTGATGACACACTGGATAAGAGAAACATTCGAACAAGTCTTCAAGAAAAAATGGCAAGAAATGGACATGCAAACGGTTTACGCAATAGCTCACAACATAGCCAAAGTAGAAGAACACACAGTTAATGGAAAAAAGAAAGATTTAGTAGTGCATAGAAAAGGAGCAACAAGAAGCTTCCCTGGAATTCCAGTAATCATAGCAGGAAGCATGGGAACAGCATCATATTTACTAGTAGGAACTGAAAAAGCAATGGAAACAACCTTTGGTTCAACATGTCACGGAGCAGGAAGAGCAATGTCCAGAAGTGCAGCCATCAAAAAGTTTAGAGGCTCAGAGATACAAAAAGAACTAGAAGCTAAAGGAGAAGTAGTCAAAGCAACCAATCTTAAAGTACTAGCAGAAGAAGCTCCAGCAGCATACAAGGACGTAGATTTAGTAATAGAAAGCGTCCATGAAGCAGGAATTAGCCTCAAAGTAGTGAAAATGAAACCTCTAGGGGTTATAAAAGGATAACAAAACACCGAAATCCTTAAAAATCCAGTAAAATTAACTATCTTTAGTAAAAAAGAGTGATATAAATGGTATTCAGTTTATTCAAATTTGTAAAAAGAGCGTTCTTAAGAGCTTTCAAAAAAAAATCAGACATTAAGCTAGGATTATATGGCCCTCCAAACGCGGGAAAGAGTACGCTTGCTAATCAAATCTCCAAAGATTGGTTAGGGAAAGAAATGAGTTCTGTATCAGCAATACCTCACGAAACAAGAGAAGTAAACGTTAAAGAAAAAGTGGCCCTAAATAAAGGTGGCAAAAAACTAAGCGTAAACCTGGTAGATACTCCAGGAATAGCTACAAAGATAGACTATGAAGACTTCTTGAAACATAAGCTGAACAAAAAACAGGCAAAAGCAAGAGCAAAAGAAGCAACAAAAGGAGTCATAGAATCCATACAATGGCTAGACAAGATGGACTGTGTCATAGTCGTATTAGATGCCACAAAGAACCCATACTCACAGGTAAACATCACGATCATAGGTAATCTGGCAGCAAGAAATATTCCAGTATTAGTAGTCGGGAACAAGATGGATTTGAGAAAAGCAAACCTAAAGAAAATAGAGTCAGCTTTCCCACAATACCCCGTGGTAGGAATGTCAGCATTGAAGGGATACAACTTTGATGACTTTTACGACTCAATATACAAACTGGTGAAATAAAATGCTAAAGATACAATTCATACCATACAACGAAATCGAAACTCTTTCATCAGACAAAAGAGTCAAAAAACTTCTGGAAATATCAAAAGAAAACAAGATAATAGTAATGGAAGGAAGACTCAAGCCAGAAGAAGAAACCCTATTAATACAAAAAACCATGGAAGCTATAAGCAAAAACTTCAAAGGTATAGAATTATGTACAATATATCCTAACAAAAAAAGAAACCAGGCATTTAAAGGAGCAGTCCGAGATGTCATGGCAAAAGTCCTGTTAGGTGATAGGGAAGGACTAACAGTAGTAGGTCCTGCAAACATAATCAAAGATATAAAAAGGAATCCTAATAACATAGAGCTTCTTACAGAAGACATCTCCAAAAGGAGGAGTTAGAGATGGCACACCAATGTGTGAGATGCGGAAAATTCTACCCAGACGGTTCTAAAGAACTACTTGAAGGCTGCAAATGCGGCGGAAGATTCTTCTTCTACGTAAAGAAACAAGATGTAAACAAAGCCAAAGAAATCACACAAGAACTTACAAAAGAGGACAAGAAACAGATAGAAAACGACGTAAAAGCAATTATAGGGGACAATCTAGATGATGAAATGCCGGTAGTGCTAGAGCTAGAAAACATAAGAGTTCTAAAACCAGGAAAATACGAGCTAGACCTTGTGGACATATTCAAAGGAAAACCCATCGTTCTCAAATTAGGAGAAGGAAAATATGTCATAGACCTAATGAGTCTTTTTAATCCAGACAAAGAAAAAAACGAAAAAGCTTAATGTTTTAAAATATTGATATCACCAAAATGTTCTTTTTGTTCAAGAATAATCTTTTCCTGATGATCCAAATGTAATAAAGGAATAAAAGTCATAATCTTATCATCTTTCTTATCAGAGTTTACAAGCTTATTAAAAGTAACAGGTTCATTTTTCTTGAAGAAAGAAAGAATCCTCTGATAAACATTCATGATAAGCTTTGAAATATCTATCTTTTTTTGTGGAATCTCAGGCATCTTAAAATTCTTCTCAGCAACACGCCTCATAACTCTACGATGATTTACCTCCAAAGCTTTATGTAAAGCAGATACGAGATCATTCATGCTGACAGTCCTTTTCCTAGCTTGAGGGGTCTTAATCGCCAAGTCAGGAATAATATATTCAGGCCGTTCCTCATCAAAATACTCCTCTTCTTCAGGGGGATAAATTAAGTGTTCAAGATAAGGGATCTCCTCAGCAATAAGCTTATTGGACTTTATTTTCAAAAGTATCGCTGAAGCAAGAACAATCTTCCCAGAAAGGAAAAAATTCATCTCCTGCAAATCTTTTATAGTCTCAACGTATTTTTGGGTCAATAAAGAAACATCAATATCCCAAGGATCCATCTCCTCAGATTTAATCAGATCATAGATAAGACTCTGCCAAGTAATCTCATCCTTCTGCATCAACATATCATAAAACTTATCCTGCATACGAAAAAAAGAGTGGAAATACATTATAAAGTTTTGTTTATTCCAATAGAAGAATTATTCTTTGTAACCTTCAGGGTTCTTTTGGTGCCATAGCCAGGCAGATTTTATGATACTCTTAAGATCATGTTGAGGATTCCAACCAAGTTCCTTTTTAATCTTAGAAGAATCAGCCACAAGCACAGCAGGATCACCAGGTCTTCGATGGGACTCTTTTGCAGGAATCTTATGGCCAGTAATTTCTCTTGCAGCCTCAATAATATCCTTAACAGAATAGCCTTCGTTGCTACCTAGATTGTAAATACCATTCTTCCTCAAAGCAAGTATATGCGCATCAGCCAGGTCTGAAACATGAACATAATCCCTTATACAAGTCCCGTCATCTGTAGGATAGTCATTACCAAAAATGCTGATATAATCTCTCTGTCCTAGAGCAACCTGTATAATAATAGGTATCAGATGAGTCTCAGGATCATGATGTTCACCATATTCTTCATCACAACCCGCAGCATTGAAATACCTTAAGGATGTATATTCAAGACCATAAGCTTTACTATACCATTTCATGATGTTCTCAAACATAAGTTTAGACTCCCCATAAGGATTAGTGGGAATAGTGGGATCATTTTCTTTAATAGGAACACTTTTAGGCTCACCAAATACAGCTGCACTAGATGAGAAAACTATTTTCTTACAGCCGTTCTTAAGCATAGCATCCAGCAAACTCTTGCCGTAAATAACATTATTCCTAAAATATTTCCCTGGCTTTTCAACAGACTCCCCAACAAGGCTGTAAGCAGCCATATGTATTACAGCATTAAAGTTAAACTGCTTGAAAGTCTCATCCAAATCCTTCAGATTTTTCAATCCTGACTCTACGAAGGTTGCATTAGGATGGACAGCAGCCTTATGACCTTTAGATAAATCATCGAGAACAACAACCTCATGCTTATTTTCTATCAGTTTCTTAACTATAACACTGCCAATATACCCTGCCCCGCCTGTAACTAAAATTCTCATTTTCCTCTTTTAATCATGATATTATCTTTTTTATAATTTTATGTTATTTTTTCTTGGTATATAAACTTTATTGAAGTTATGGAAATATTTAAAAAGAAAAAACACTGTTTAAATAATATAAGAGGTGATGCTTACATGAACAAAAGAATTAATAAAAAGGGGGCTATGGAACTATCCATTAATACGATAGTTATCGTTGTTATTGGAATTACTCTGCTTGTTCTTGGACTGGTTTTCGTAAGAGGAATCTTCGAAAAGCTAGGCGGCTTAGGAGAAGGAGCATTTCAAAAAGCAGAACAAGAGCTGAAACAGATACAGGCAGGAGATACAAAAATTAACTTTCCGGCAACAATACCTGTCAAGAAAGGAAAATCAGCAAACACTGTGCTAAAAATTTGTAACACAGAAGGAACGTTAGAAGATAACTCTAATGTAAAACTTGAGCCATCAGGCTTCTATGAAGGGTTAAGCGTAACAGCATCAGGTAAAGTTGTACAAGGCACAACAACCCAAACTATAAACTTAGATGTTGTTGAATACCAGAGCTGTAGACCTATACCAGTTATAGTATTCGCTAAGCCTACAACAGCTGTAGATCCAAACACAAACCCTGTTCTGACAATAACTGTAGAGAAAAGCGGATCCATTTATGACAGCATAGCAACTATAATAGAGGTAACGTAGCTTTACACATTAATTGGTGCTTCTCCTTTCAGGTGAAGGAGTTTAGGGCGTAAGCCGAAGCCCTGTTCGAAGACGTATAGTCTTTGAACCTGTTCATGATATTGATTGCGCTATTTAGGTCTGCATTGTATTCTATGTTACATGAAGAACACTTGAATAGGGATTGTGAAGGTCTTTTTGTTTTTGTTGATCCGCATTTGTGGCATGTTTTGCTTGTCATACTTTCATTTATTTTGTAGACTTGTATTCCTAGTTTCTCTGCTTTGTATTTAATGTAACTAATTAGTTTGTAGTAGGGTATTTTAAATATAATTCTGTTTAATTTTTTGTAGCTTTTTTTCCTTATACCTTTTAGTTCTCCTAAAACTATGCAACATTTGTTTTTTAGAGCCATTGTTACTATTTCTTTACTTATTCTATGCAATAATTGGTTTATCACTCTTTTTTCCTTATTTCCTACAGATTTCAGTTTTTTGAGAAGTTTCTTGTTTCCAAGCCTTCTCCTCAACCACAGGTAATGTGTTCTTATTTTCCTTATTTCAGTTCCTAAAAATCTTTTATTACCAAGACTGTCACAGACAGTCGCAAGTCTCTTGTCACCGATGTCAACAGCAAGAATATTAAGTGTATGAATTTGTTTAGTAAAAATATCAAAAATAAGCCGAAGTTCATAATTTCCTTTATTATTTTTTGTTAAAAAGCTGTCAAGAAGTTTTCCATTCTTGGGCATTTCTTGTTTTGTTTTAAAACCTACCCAAATACCTCCTCTTTTAAGCTTTGTCCTGATTCTGATCCAATAAGGAGCAACAGAATTAGGCTTATAATCTATCTTTGTAAGTTTGCTCCATAATACAAGAGGATATTCTTTATATTTTATCTTCTTAAACTGCCATCCTTTAGCAGCCTTATAAGAAGAATAAATGCCTTTATCTATACCAAAGGTCATCCAATTCTGAAAACCATTATACTCAAAATCAAGAACTTCTCTTTTAAAAGGAGTCAAACTTACTATCCCACAACAAACAGTAACCTTCATAAAAACAAAAATATCATTCACATTTATAAAACCTCGCCACACAATTGTCGCGTGTCGCGTACTCAAAGGATTTCCGACGACAAGAAAAAATTTCCGAAAAAAAATAATTAATATGCAAAGCCAAGTAACTTAAAAAAATAAAAAGAATTTTTATTTTTATTCTTCTTTTTCTTCTTCAGCAGGTTCTGATTCCCTTCTAATAACCTTAACAGCATCTAACCTTACTGTTATAGGGATTGGAATAGCTGATTCCAGAAGTTCAACAATGACTTCTTCCTTGTGCTGGTCAATCCTCGCAACCTTAGCATTCTCTCTCTTGAAAGGACCAGAGATAATCTCTACGATATCATTCTTCTGTATGTTGATATCTCTCTTGACCTGCTCAAGCATGTGCTCAATCTCTTCATACCTCACAAGTTTAGGCAACAGACCTCTAGCATAAGGGACACCCTGAAAGGATTCCTCTGCTGACTGCCTGTCCTTAGCCTCTAAGAAAATATAACCTCTCAAACCATGAGGGCTTATTAAGCTATAAACATCCAAACCTTTCTTATCAACATTTGATGTAACAAAATCAAGAACCTGATCTTCCCTATTAGCAGTGGTTCTCAATGCGAAAATAGGATTCATATCTTCTATTTTACTCTTTTTAATAATAACATCTTTAGAAGGCTTCTCTTCTTTCTTAGGCATCTCTTTAGGCTCTTCTAATATCTCTTCTGCTTCTTTTTCAGGAGATTTATCTTTACTAATCTTTAGAATATCTTTAACTTTATCTACATCCATCCCTTTAGTATCCTCTTCTTTAGAATCTTCTTTTTCTTCAGGCTCGTCTTTTTTAATGCCAAGTATATCAGTTACGTCACTTTCATCGAGGAGTTCATCAACTTCTCCAATATTGTCTTCCTCTTCTTTTTTCTCTTTCTTCTTATGTTCTTCTGTCATCTTATTAAGTCTCCTGCTATGTATACCACAAAACCTATAAATCCTATAACCATAATACCTATTCCTGTAACTTTAACAATTACTTTAAACTCATTAGAGTTCGGTTTCTTTGTAACTCGCAGAACCCTTCTGCATTCCAGTCCGAAGCTTTTCAGCTTTACAAAATACTTCTTCATTTTGAGTTGTAAGAAGTTAAGATATTTAAAAAGATTACTATCTTGTATGAACTAGGGGTTTTTAAAGGTTTCTTTTATCTAAACTTTTGCGTTTTTTGTGCGAAAGTTTTAAGTAATTCTTTTGTTTGTTGGGTTTAGAAGGCTTTTAGGGT